>JAGWXC010000128.1 GCA_018970045.1 Planctomycetota bacterium
CGGGCTCGCTCAGCGGACAGAACGTGTCGAAGCCCTTGCCGCGGCAGAACTGGCCGCCCGAACCCTTGAGTTGCCACCAGCGCGCGCTGACGTCGTTGGCCACCGCGTAGCCCGAGACGGCCTCGAGCGCCCGCTCGACGGGAACATCCTTGCAGTCGTGCCCGATGATGACGGCAAGCTCACCCTCCCAATCGACCTGCGGGCCGTTCATGCGGCAGATCGCCGGGATCCGGATCGCCTCGCCATCGCCGACGACTGAGGCGGGATTCTTGGTGAACACCATCAGGTGCTCGGGCGGCTTGCCACCCATCTCCGTGGCGTGATCGAGGTAGTTCTTGCCGATGGCGATGATGGCCGGGGGGCGCTGCATGGGCCCGAGGCTAGCGCAGGCCCACCGCTTTCGCGATCGCGCCGTCACGGCACCGTCGGCGCGCTGCCACGATGGCTTCGTCTGTGCTTCCCCGCGATCACTTCGTCTCGGCGTCGCTGCTGCGACCGCCCGATGGCTGCTCGGCCTTCTTGGCCGCTTCGGCAGCCCGTGCAGCGCGGAACTCCTCCATGCCGGGCGGCTCGGGCAGCGCACGCTCGATCGGCAGCATTTGCGAGAGCGGATTCGCCGCATACTCGGCCGCCAAGGGCGCCTTGATGTCGTCGTACACCAGGCGACGCTGCTCCTCGGGCGCCTTGTTGTACATCGTCAGGCGGTCGTAGATCGGCTGCGAGGCATCGAGCATGACCTTCTGGAAGACGAAGCGGACGCTGTCGCGCAGGTCGCTCACCAGGTCAGCCATGCGCTTCTCGCCGAAGCGGTTCACGAAGTCGTAGTAGCGGTTGCCCTGGAAGAACTCGATCAGGTTGCGCGACTCGCGGATGGCATCCTCGAGGATCTTGGGCCGGTTCAGCAGCAGCCCTTCGCGGAAGCCGCGCTCGAGCCAGCCGTAGACGTCGCGGCGCGCGAACTCGGGCTGGTACTCGTATTCGCCCCGCGTGGTGTTGACCACGAAGGTGTCGAGCTGCGACTCGTACTTGCTGTTGGGGATCAGCCCCGTGCGGCCAAAGAGCCGGTCCAGGCGGTCGAGGATGGCCTGCGCGCCCTCGTAGTCGCCGATGTGATAGAGCTCGCACACCGCACTCGACATGAAGTTCTCGTAGAAATCGCAGAACGAATCGCCGCCGGCGCCGCGCGTGCCGTAGTGCTTCTCGTAGAGCGTGGTGAAGTAGCGATCGATCGACTTGATCCAGCGCGGATCCGTCAGGCGGCCCGGGTTGTCCCCGCTGAAGGGGTCGTAGATCACGAGCCCGCTGCGTGCCATGGCCTGCATGGCCTGGATCGACACGCGATCGTTGTTCACGATCTTGTAGACGTCGTCGTCGGTGTTGGAGCGCTTCTCGGCGATCTTCTGGCCGAGCGTGGCCCAGTAGTACGCGTGGGCCTGGGGGTGGCGCCAATCCAGCGGGCCAGCATCGCGCGTGAACTCCCACATGACGGTGGGATCCATGTTGTAGTCGTCACGCAGCACCTTCTTGCGCAGGAAGAGGATCAGCGTGCGCAGCGCCGCCTCGTTGGCGGGGTCGGCGAAGACACGGTCGAACTCGGCGTAGACCGGGTCGTTGGCCTTGTAGCGCTCATCGAGCTGCAGCAGCTTGGCGTATGGGCTCTCCTTCACGGCGGCCCATCGCCCATGGTTCAGCAGGAACTGCCGATCGAGCGCGAACTGGAACCGCTTGTCGAAGCCCGACAGGCCGTTGGTCAGGCGCTCGACGAGCGCCTTCACGCCGGGGGTCCTCGCCTCGGCTTCCTCGAGCGTGTCGGGTGCATCCTTGATCGCCGCCATCCAGGCGATGCGCTGGTCCATCGGCACCGGCGGCGTACCGAGCAGCATCTGCCACTCGCGCGCGAGCTCGCGCTTGTAGTGCAGGTGCGCGTCATCCGAGTAGCTGTCGACCTTGTGCGCGAACCAGAACGCCAGCTCCTTGTAGAGGATCAGGTCGTTGGGGTTGTAGCGGATGCCGCGGTTGCGGACGAGGTCGATCCCGGCCTTGACCCACGACCAGCGCTCCTCGGGCGTGTTCGTGAGGACCGAGATGTTGTAGGCCATGTTGTGGCCGTGGAACGCCCAGACCTCGCCGAAGCGCGGCTGCAGCTTCGTGATCAGGTCCGCATCGGCCATCGCCTCGTGGAAGAGCCCCGCCTGCTTCTGCCATGTGGCCTTGATCCAGAGGTAGTCGACGATGATGCCACGGAGCGTGCCGATGGCGGTGCCGAGCGCCACGATGGGCGGCGCCCCCTCGACGGAGACATCGGTGTACCGCATGCCACGTTCGTCGCTGACGGCGACGATGCGCGGCAGCAGCGAGCTCCCGCCGAAGAGGGCGACGATCGCCAGGACGACGCACGCGAGCTGGATCAGGCGGTCACGCATCGTTCAGCCCACCCCGCTGTAGATCGCGAGTTCCTTGCGGCGGAACCCGAGCCAGCCGAGCGCGAGCGCCAGGCCGGTCCAGCCGATCCCGATGAAGAGCGCCGACTGCACGAGCGCGTTCAGGCCGATTGACCGGCCGTCAACGAGCGCGTCGACGGGCTTGGTCGCGCCGAACGCGCCGAGCAGCCACTGGCTCGTGAACGCGATGCCCTTCACGCCCAGCTGCACCCACTGCAGGATGACCGGGGTCTCCTCGGCGATGCGGTACTGCTCGACGCTGATCTGGATGAAGGGCGCCAGCTGCGCGGCCACGAAGATCGTGAACGCCAGCAGGCAGGCGACGCCGAAGCTCAGCAGCGTGGCGCTGGCCACGCCGAGCATGGCGAGGAAGGCGAGCTTCGTCCACTGCACCCCCATCGCCCGAGCGAAGTTGCCGCCGAAGCTGCCGACCGCGTAGAGGATCTCGATGCCATCGGGATCGAACACGATCGTCCCCTCGCCCGGGGTGAAGTTGGTGCCGTCGAAGCCCAGCGACATGATCTCGACGGTCAGGTCGCCGTTGGCATCGATGAGCTCGGCCGGGATCGGGAGCACGTTCGCCTGCACGGGCACGAACTGCTTGTCGACCCATGATCCATCGGCGAAGCGGAAGATCACGGGGTGCTGCTCGTGCGAATCGTCCTGCCCGAGGTGGAACTCGTAGCGCAGGGTGACCTGCTCGGTCCCGCGCGGCACCGACACGTTGCGGAAGGTGAAGGCCTTGCCCTGCCCTGCGGGGACCGCGCGCTGCTGGCTGCCGAAGGCCGTGATGCGCTCCTCGGCCAGCTTGATGCGGGTCTCGTAGAGATCGCGCTCGCCGGACTCGATCTCGGCCTTGAGGACCGGATCGCTCTCGATCGACTGGTCGACCATCTCGACGAGGCGCTCGGGCTGGAGCGACTCGTACTCGGCCAGCTGGCCCTGGCGCGCGACGAGCACTTCCTCACGGACGGCGCGCGCATCAAGCGGATCGGCAGCGGGCCGCAGCGAAAGGTACTGCACATAGGCCACGATGCACGTGGCTCCCACGAGCAGGATGCTCGTGTTCACGGCCATGATGCCGAGCCACTTGCCCAGCATGTACTGCGCGCGCGACACCGGCTTCGTGAGCAGCTGCCAGATCTGCCGATCGCGCATCTCGAACGCGACGGTCGAGCACGCGAGGAGCAGCGTCATCACCGACGCCACGCTGAAGACCAGCCCGCAGCCTCGGCTGATGAAGGTCTGGATCTGGTACCGCAGCGGCGACGCAGGATCGATCGAGAGCGGCAGGATGGGCAGCACCACCAGGAGCAGGCCGATGAAGGCCACGCTGATACGCTGGCGCTGGGCTTCGCGCATGACGGTTGCGGCGATCGCGAAGACCGGCGAAGCGCCCGAGAGCAGCGCGCCGAGCACGCCAACGACCAGGAGGAACGACAGGGCGAGCGCGCCGATCCCCACGAGCGCCAGGGCAAGCGGCACCTCGCCGAACCAGACCGCGACGGCACCGGCGGTGCCCGACAGCCCGGCGATGACGATGAGGTGCATCGCGAGTCCGGACCAGATGCAGCCGAGGGCGAGGACGAGCAGCGCCCCCACGAGGCCAAGGCAGTTCTCGAGGCTCTGCACCAGCCCCGCCGGCGCCCAGGCGGGAAGCGTTGGCGAGACCAGAACGCGGGCCAGGTCATCCACGCCGACGAGCCGACCTTGCGGATCGGCCATGCGCGGCACCATCGCCTTCACGCGCGGCCCGCCGTAGGTGAACTCGCCGATGGTGAGCTCGCCGCGATCAAGCAGCGCGATCGCCTCGGGCGAGCGTTCATCGAGGTCGATGGCCGAGAGCGCCGTCTGCATCTGCGCACGGAGCGCCTGGGCGCGGACCGCTGCGAGCACCAGCGGCATGGCCGAGCCGACGATCACCAGCGCCGCCACGATCGACAGCACGAGCTTGCCGCGACGCGTCTGCGCGAAGCCGGCGAATCGATCGAGCCTGGAACGGAACGAGAACATCAGTCCTTCGTTCCCTTGGATCGATCGGCCTGGTCACCCAGGAGCCCCTCGATGATGGAGCGGTCGACGACCTTGCCGGTCGACGTGCCGGCGGACGAGGCTGCAGCATCCTTCGTGGGCGCCACGGGTGCAGCTTGGGCTGGCGCAGCGGTTGCCGGTGCGGTTGAAGCCGACGATGGCTTCTGGGTCGGTGCGCCACTCAACTCGGCGAGCACATCCTGTTGGGCGGTCGCAGCGGCCGAAGCCACCGCCGTGGTCGCCGACGCAGGTCGCTCCTCGCCACGCTTGAGGTCCTCGACGAGTTCGCGACCCTCGGCGATCGCGGCAGGTTCGGCACCGCCACCGAGGAATCGTGCCGTCTGTCCGCCCTGGAGCGCGCCGCTCGTGGCAGCCTGCTCGGCCTGCGCCTTGGCGACGAGGCCCATGAAGAACTCCTCGAGGCGCTGGCGCGCGGGCTGTACCGACTCGACCGCAACACCCTCCTCACGACGGACGAGCTCATCGATGTGACCGATCGTGGCAGAGCGGAGCTTCGGCAGGCGGATCACGGTGTGCTCGGTGTCGCTGAGCAAGTCGCCAGCGGTCCCCTGCGCACGGATGCGGCCGCCGTACAGGATCACCATGCGCGTGCAGACATCCTCGACGTCGGCGAGCAGGTGGCTCGAGAGCAGGATCGTCTTGCCGCGGCGGCCAAGCTCGATGAGCAGTTCCTTCACCTGGTGCGTGCCGACGGGATCGAGGCCGCTCGTCGGTTCATCCAGGATCAGGAACTCGGGATCGTTGATGAGCGCCTGCGCCAGGCCGAGGCGTCGGGCCATGCCCTTGGAGAACTCGCCGACGGCGCGGTGCGCAACGTGCTGCAGCCCCACCATCTCCAGCAGCTCATCCACGCGCTCACGGCGCATGGATCGGCGCTGCCCGAAGAGCTTGGCGTAGTACTCGAGCGTCTCGCGAGGATTCAGGAATCGGTAGAGGTACGACTCCTCGGGGAGATAGCCGATGCGGCTCTTGACCGAGACGTCACCCGGGTCGCGCCCGAACACGCTGAGCTTGCCGCGCGAGCGCCGCAGCAGGCCGAGGATCATCTTGATCGTGGTGCTCTTGCCGCTGCCGTTGGGCCCGAGCAGGCCGAAGATCTCACGCTCGCGGATCTCGAAGTCGATGCCGTCGACGGCACGGGCCTTGGACCGCATCCAGAAGTCAGAGAAATCCTTGGTCAGGCCGATCGCCTCGACGATGGGACGGGCCTGCTCGCTTGATGCGGTCATCGGTCACTCCTCGCGCGGTCAGGGCTGCGCGAAGCCCTTCTTGCCGTCCTTTTCCAGGCGACGGCCAGCCTTGTCGATCAGGATCTGCCGGCTGCCGAGCTGGAACGCGGGATCCTGCGCACCGAGCATCTGTGCCTCGAGCTTCTTGCGCTCGAGCTCGGCGTTGCGACGAGCCTGCATGATGTCGTTGGCGCTCTTGATGGCCACATCGAGCGAACCCGTGCCCTGCGGCACCGAGAAGACCTCGGCCGTCGGCGACGTCAGGGTGTCGCGCAGCGCCTCGAGCCAGAGTTGCCGCACGAGCTGGCGCGGGTTCTCCCGGAAGCTCGGCGCAAGGCTGGCGAGCCGGCGCTGCTCGGCGCCGAGCGAGGCTTCGACCTGCACCTGGTAGGCGCGGCCGCGCGAGACGGTGCGCGAGGCCATGCCCCCGATGTCGGGCTGCTCGAGCCGACGGCCGATCTCGGCAAGCTTGGCATCGGCGGCCTGCTTCGACTCAGGCTTGGATGGATCGACCTGTGCCAGAAGGCCCTCATACGCGGCGATCATGTCGAGGATCTCGCCGTAGCGCGGTCCGGCCGCGGCCAGGAGCCGCGTGTTGGCATCCTGCCGTGCCTTCTCGATGTTGGTCTTCGCATCCTCGCGCGCAGCCTGCACGGCCTGCACGGCGTTGCGCACCGCCAGCGGGGCGATGCGTTCGGGAATCTGCACGCTGGCCAGTTGAAGGCCGCTCTGCATGCGGTCGAGCTGTGCCTGCGCGCGCTCGCGAACCATCTGGGCGGGCAGGTCGCGCTGTTCGAGCAGCTCGACGAGCGTGAGCTGCGCCGCGGTCTGCACCATGGCCGCACGGACCGCCAGGCGCACGAGTGCATCGCGGCGCTCCCAATCGAACGAGCGCACCAGCTGCACCGGATCGGCCACGCCGTACTCAACGACCAACTGCACGTGCGCGAGATCGCCGTCGGCGGTGATGAGCGATCCATCCACGCCCGGGCGGATCGGGTTGGCGGTGTCGGCGCCCTCGGTCGCTTGATCAAGCGTGACTTGGTCGCCCTTGGAGCGGAACCAGAACTCATTGCGCAGATCGACCACGCGCTTCTGCTCGAACGCCACGACCTGGCCCACGGGGTACGGCCAGAACGGCTGCA
>JAGWXC010000129.1 GCA_018970045.1 Planctomycetota bacterium
AACGCAGCATTCGGGGATCGAAGGACGCAACCATGCAGGCGATGCCCATGGGGCGGGTGAACCGCTCGCGCTCGATGCATCGCTGCCTCGCTACGACTTGGTGGCCGATGGCGCCGCGTCGAGCGTGGCGCGTCGGTCGATCCTCCTGATGGGCATGGGCCTGTTGGCCGCCTGCACCACCGCACCCACGACCTCAAGCACCTTCCTTGTGCCGGATCCCATCTGGCCTGATCCCGTTCGGCCGAATGGGCCGGAGCCGCGCGTGGCGACCGAGCCGCAAGCTGGCGCCACGTCCACCAACGTCGCGCCCGACCCGAACGCCAAGGCCGTCGATGGTGTGATCCCGCGCACCCGCTGGGCTCGCGGTACGCCCGACACCAAGGACCTGAACAAGATGATCGTGCCCATCAAGTGGATCACGATCCATCACGATGGCCTCGACTCGCCGATGACCGAGACCAGCATGGATGCCTCGGCCGCGCGCATCGAGTGGATCCGTTGCGGTCATCGGGGTCGCGGCTTCAGCGACATTGGTTACCACTTCATCATCGACCGCTCGGGACGCGTCTGGGAAGGGCGCAACATGCGCTGGCAGGGCGCGCATGTCTCCAAGCACAACGAGCAGAACATCGGCATTCTCGTGATGGGCAACTTCGACATCCAGAAGCCATCGCAGCAACAGCTCGATGGCACGCGCCTGCACGTGCGCAAACTGCTCGCCCAGTACAAGCTGAGCCGCGGCCGCGTGCTCACGCACCAAGAGTGGTCCGGCGCCAAGACCGCCTGCCCCGGCAAAAATCTGCAGGGCGCGGTCGACGAGGCGCGCCGCAAGAACACCTGGTGGGGCTGATTCAGTCGTTCGACCGGTCGCGGCGTGGATCCGCCGGTGGTTCTTCGGGCAGCCCGGCTGCTCGGCGCAGGCCTCGTTCAGCACGATCGTCATCCTGCTTGAGCAGTGATTCAAGCTGGTCGTCGCCGCGCTCTTGGCGTTGCACGAGCTTCCATGCGAGCCACGCCACGGCGAGCATGCTGAGCGACATCAGGAGCAGCGACCAGATCATCGGTTGGCCTCGTTGAACCAGGGGCGAAGGGCGCGATAGGCCGCGCGGAAGCGATCGATCGGCAGTGGATCGTTGCCCGACGGGGCGCACTCGTCCCGATCACGCAGGTGTCGCGTGGCCTGCGCGGCATCCTGCCATGCCCCCACGCCGATGCCGGCCAGCAGCGCCGCGCCGTACGCGCCGCCGTCGGTGACCTGCACGGTGCTCGTACGCACCATGAAGGCGTCGGTCAGCAGCTGTCGCCACCACGCGCTGCGAGCACCACCGCCCGAGAGACGGATCGAGCGCGGCGTGAGACCGGTCGCGCGCATGGCATCGAGCCCATCGACGAGCCCCATGGTGATGCCTTCGACGACCGCTCGGACCAGGTGCGCGCGCGTGTGCGCAGGCGTGAGGCCGAGGAACGCGCCACGGGCGTGCGGATCGGCATGCGGCGAGCGTTCGCCACTCAGGTAGGGCAGGAAGAGCAGTCCATCCGAGCCGGGTGCGATGGCTGCCGCAAGGTCGAGCATGCGCGGATACGCATCGACCCCATCCTGTGCCGCGGCGCTCGCCAAGTCGGGCGTGAGTGCACTGCGCGCCCACTGCAGGCTGCCACCGGCGCTCAGCATGACGCCCATCAGATGCCAGCGACCCGGGATCGCGTGGCAGAACGCGTGAAGGTTGCCATCGGGGCTCGCGCGCCACCGATCGCCGGCAGCGAACACCACGCCGCTGGTGCCGATGGTGCAACTGACCTGACCATCCTCGATGATCCCGGTACCCAGGGCCTGCGCCGCCTGGTCGCCGGCACCGGCCACGATCGGAAGGCCAGCAGGAAGGCCCGTTGCTGACGCCGCGGCCGCGCTCAGGTGTGCGCATGGCTCGTGCGACTCGTGCAGCGCGCCCAGGCGATCCATCGAAAGCCCGAGATCGCGGCACATCGCCTCGCTCCACCGACGGTTCGCGCAGTCGAGGAAGAGCATGCCGCTGGCATCGCTCACGTCGGTGGCCGCGGTGCCTGAGAGCGCGAAGCGAACGTCATCCTTGGGCAGAAGCACATGGCGCGCCGCACGCGCGATCGAGGGCTCGTGCTCAACGACCCACGCCCACTTGGGCGCGGTGAAGCCTGGAAGCAGGCGGTTGCCAGTGCGCGACACGATCTCGGCGACGCCGAGTTCGCGTTCGATCCGCTCGCACTGCGGCGCGCTGCGCTGGTCATTCCACATGATCGCGGGCGCAAGCGGTTCGCCGTCGTGGCCAACCAGGCACAGGCCGTGCATCTGCCCAGTGAGGCCGAGGGCCTGCACGCCCGTCGCGCGCGGATGCCCCGCGAGCTCGCGCAGCACCTCGATGGCCGCGCGGCGCCAGATCCGTGGATCGGTCTGTGCCCAGCCTGCGCGCGGCGTGTCGAAGGCGTACTCACGCGTGGCCGAGGCGACGACGGCACCATCGGGCGCCACGAGCAGCGCCTTCATCGAACTGGTGCCGACATCGAGTCCGATCAGCATGCGGCCACTCTAGCCGGGCTCACTGCACCAAAATGCGCTCGGCCGCGATCATCGCGGCGCCGTCGGGGCCCACCGTCGCGACGGTGCCCTCGACGACCACGCGTACGCCGGGCTTGAGCCCGCCCTGACCGAGCAGCGTGTGGGGGATCACCGTGCCGCCGGCCTCGTTCGCCACCACGGCGATCGACATCTTCCGCAGGTTCTCGCGCGGCTCGCAGCAGAAGTCCCACGGGGTTGCGCAGTGGTCATCACCGGGATCATCCTCGCCGCAGAGCTTGACGCTCGGATCGACGATCGTGACCATGGCCCGGTCAGCGAGGAAGGGATCCTTGCTGCCGCCGACCCGACCGACCACGATCACACGGTCGCCTTGCTTGGCCGATGCCTTCATGGCCCCCACGCAAACTGGCTCCGCCGATGGGTCGCCGGCGAAGAGCGCTGCAGGGAACGTGCCCTCGGGAGCCGCGGGTGCGGTGGGTGCGGTGGGTGCGGTGGGTGCGGCATGGTCATGTCCGTGCCGCGTGTGGCTGTGGTCATGGCCATCGTTCTGGCCGCCGCACGAGGCCAGGAGGACGCACGAGAGGAGGATGGCGCTGTGGAGTGGGTGCATGGTTGGATCCTTCTGTGGTGGTTCACGAGTGGCGAGTCATGTCGTCCGGAGCGCTTCGGGCGTTGGCAGTCCGATCCACCGCCAGACGCTGAGGAGGGCGGCAACGAGTGCCACCGCGACGCCCGTCCCGACCGCTAGGAGCATGGAGCGGGCGTCGAACTGCAGCGAGAACGTGCCCATGCTGAACTCAACGAGCATGCCGCCGAAGGCGGTGCGGGCAAGCACGCCGCCCGCTGCGGCACCGGAAATCGCGAGCACCGTGCACTGCAGCAGGACATCGAGCACCACAGCATGCCTGGGGAATCCGAGCGTTTCGAGGACGGCGTTCTCGCGGACGCGCTCGCTGAACGCCGCCGCGAGGGCGCTCGCGCCCCCGAGCGCGGCTGCCAGGGCCATGAGCGATGCAACGACCGCGACGAGCACCCGTACCGGGGCAAAGAACGCGAGCAACGAGGCGTAATAGTCGCGCTCCGCGAGTACGGCCAGCTCAAGGTCGAGTCGCGACAGAGTGAAGGCCTGCACGTCGCCAAGCGTGGAGCCATCGAGATCGACCACGACGCACGAAACCGTGTCCCGTCGCAGCAGCGTGGTCAGGTCCTCGATCGGCATCCACCACTCGCCGTCGATCGTCGACCCTGGCGAATGCATGACGCCAACGATCGTCACCGGCATCTCGCCGAGGACGACCCGCATCCCGACAGCCTGTCCCGGATCCACGCCGATTCGTCGCAAGGAGCTCCGTCCGGCTAGGACTTCGCCAGCGCCGCGTTCCGGCCAACGGCCTGACTCGAGTCGGACCTCGGGATGCACGAGCACTGCGGCGTGCGTCACGCCGCGCACCGACCCGTTGTCCGCAGAGGAGCTTCCCTCGGGCGCGACCGGTAGCGCCACATGCGTTTCGGGGCTCACATGATCCATGCCCGCGGTGCGCCGAATCCCGGGCACGCTCGCCGAGAGCACACCCGGAACGCGCGCGCCGATCTCGCTGCGCTCGAGGGATTCCTCGCTGCCTGCCCCCATCACGATGACCCGCGACGGGGACGCGCTCGATCCGAGTGCCTGCTCCATGCCCGTGAGGAACGCCGACGCCGTCGCCATGAGTGCGCCCGCCACGAGCGCGCCGAGCAGCGCCAGGAGCGTCCGGCCGCGCCCGCGTGCAAGGCCCCGAAGCGAGTACTCCAGCGGCAGCGTCTTCATGATCCACCTCGCAGGAGATCGACGAGCTGCGCGCGCGAGGCCGTCCACGCGGGGACGGCGGTGGCGAGCAGGCCGGCAGCGAACGCAGCGGCGGCGGCAAGAGCGAAGATCGAGCCATCGAGTCGCGGTGCGATCGACACGCCCTCCATCGCGAAGGCGAGGCCGGCCTTCGAGAGGATCAGCCATGCCGATCCAGCGCCGAGCAGGCCGCCGAGGGCACCGACCAGCGCGCCTTCGCCGAGCACGATCGTGCTGATGCCGCCATCGGTGAAGCCGAGCGTGCGCAGGACAGCGAACTCTCGCGCACGATGTCGGGTCACGTTGATCATGGTCGTCGCGAGCAGGCCGAACGCGGCGAGCACGGCACCGATGCCGATCATCGAGCTGAACCCGGCGAGGGCCACCACGTCGCGCGCTGCCCGTGCGACGAACGCCGTTTGCGGCCGCGTGGCCGTGGGCGATTCGTCCGATCGGAACCGGTCGTCGATGGAGCGTGCGACCTCTTCAAGCCGCGAGGGGTCGCTGACCGTGACATCGAACTGGGTCACGATCCCGCCGGTGCCGCCGCGGGCGGCACGCTCCTGCAGGAACGACAGGTGCGTGAGCGCGCTGTTGCGCCACTGGGCATCGTCGCTTTCGAGGATGCCATCCACGACGACCTCGATGCCAGCCGCGGACAGCGACGACCCCACGCGCAGCCCGCGTCGGGCCGCGAGCTCTCGACCGACGAGCGCGCCGTTGCCGTGCGTAACCCACGCATCGATCGACCCCGCCGACAGTCGCGGAGACATCGCACGAAGGTCATCCTCCGGCACGCCGCGAAAGGTCACGACGTCGAGCGATGCTCGGCAGTTGGACACCACGATCTTCACCGGGACGACGGCCGCGACGCCCGGGAGCTCGCCGATCTGCCGGTCGTAGCGCTGGGGCAGCGAACTCGCGAAGGGACAGAAGCGGTTCTCGCGGTAGACCACGAGCTTGGTCTCGCCCGCACGCGTGGTGGTGGCATCGCGCACGCCGAGGTCGATGCAGGCGATCGCCGCCGCGAGCGCGGTCGTCAGCGCAACGCCAGCGACCAGCGCGACCGTGCGCATGCGCTGTCGCCGCGCGCTGCGGAGGGCGTATCGGATCCTGCTCAGGATGGCGTTCATCGTGCGACCTCCACGTTGGCAAGCCTGCCCTTTTCGAGCCGGACGGTGCGCTCTGCGCGCCGGGCGATGGCCTCGTCATGCGTGACCATGACGATCGTCTGCCCGCGCTCGCGGTGGAGCCTGCCGAAGAGGTCCATGACCGCATCGGCGTTGGTGCGGTCGAGATCGCCTGTCGGTTCATCGGCCAGCAGCAGGGTCGGCTGCGTGACGAGTGCGCGTGCGATCGCCACGCGCTGTTCCTGACCGCCGGAAAGTTGCCGAGGCAGGTGGCCATGGCGGGTCGCCAGGTCGACGGACTCGAGCGCCTCGACGACGCGTCGGTGCCGCTCGGCGGTGGTGAGGTCGTGCAGGAGCAGCGGCAGCTCCACGTTCTCGTACGCCGACAGCACGGGAACGAGGTTGTAGAGCTGGAAGACGTAGCCAACATGACGCGATCGCCAGAGCGCTAGTTGGTTGCGATCAAGCTGCGCGAGGTCCGTGCCATCCACGAGCAGATGCCCCGAGGTTGCGCGATCGATCCCTGCGAGCAGGTTGAGCAGCGTCGTCTTGCCGCTTCCGCTGGGGCCCATCAGTGCCGTGTACGAGCCGCGCTCGATCGCTAGATCGAGATGATCGAGTACGTGCACGGCCTCACCGCCGCGCTGGTAATCCTTGCAGAGCGATCGGCATTCGATGAGGCTCATGGCGTTTCCTCCTTGGGAGCGATGCGCGTGCCGTCGGGCAGTTCCGCATGCGATGGATGCACGAGCACCTCGCCTGGGCGGATCCCGTCTGCAGCGATGAGCCACCCATCGCCCGTGTCGGTGGCTTCGCCGAGGTCGACGCGGCGCAGGAAGCCGGCATCCATCACGAGCACGGTCGAGCGCGATCCATCGCGCACGACCCAGTCGGCAGGCACCACGACCTGGGTGCGTGCTCCGCCCTTCGCACTCGAGGATCCCGGCACCAAGATCCGCACGCGCGTGAGCGTGTCGGGACGCAGCAGGCCCTCGGCGTCGTCGATGCCGATCTTGACCTGGAGCGTGTTCTTCGCAATGTCCGCGCGGAAGCCGCCCACGAGGACGGTGCCATGAAATACGCGGCCCTTGAAGGCATCGACCGTCACCTCCGCGACCATGCCGGGCTGCACGCTTCCCGCGTCCGCCAGCGGAACGTCGCACCGCACTTGCACCTTCATCGGGTCGAAGAGCGCGAACAGCGCGCCGGCGTTCTCGTGTTCGACGCCGATGCGTTCGCCGGGCTCCACGCGCCGCTCGAAGATCACGCCGTCCACTGGCGCGACCACGCTGCACCGCTCGACATCGA
>JAGWXC010000130.1 GCA_018970045.1 Planctomycetota bacterium
AGTTCACCCTCGAGCGTGGCGACGATCGTGGTCATGAGCTCCAGAAAGCGCTCGTCCTTCATGCTCGCCAGCTTCGCGTGTCGGAGCGATTGCGCGATCCACGCCAGTCCGTCGATGCGCATGGCGATCGATGTCTCCTCGCGCCCCATCCACTGGTCGAGCACGCCGGCGAACGCACGCAGTTCGAGTGGTGATGCTTCGCGGCCAGGCAGCAGCGCGACGCCGCGCGCCTCGCCCACGGTCTCGGGCGCATCCTGGGCGATGCGCCGCAGGTCCGCCAGGTGCGTGGCCATCGCCGCGCCCTTGTTGAGCTGCACGCTGCCGCACGCGAAATTGAGGCCTTGCTGCGGGCCGTCGGCCGTGGGCATCACGCTGAGCGGGAACGACCGGCACGCCACGGGCTTCTCCTGGAGCCCGTGCCGGGCATGGATGCGGCACAGACCGTCATCCTGCAGGAAGATGCAGGCACCGTCGGACCGCTGGCGCAGGAACCGGCTGCCGCGGAACTCGACCCACGGCTCGAAGCCCAGCTCGGCCTTCCATCGCTGTCGATCAAGCCGCTCGATGTCTTCGTCACGCAGCTGCACCGTGAAGTCCCTGCAGCAGTTGCCGCAGGCGTGGCAGCTGTAGCGCTGGCCCGGCAGGTCGAGGGCGAGGATGGGCAGCGACACGGCCATGCTCAAGCCGTTCGCGGGGCGCGTTGTGCACGGCGCGCGCGGAGGATGCGAACACCACACCACGAGCCGCCGATGGAGCCCAGCGGGATCGCGGCGAGCGCCTCGCCGGCACTCTCGACGAGCGCGAGCTGCGCGAACGCGGCGCCAACATCGAGCCCGGTCTCACCGGCGAGCCGGCTGGCGACGAAGGCCATCGTCGCCTCGCGGAATCCGAATCGGCCCAGCGGGTTGTAGTTCATGATGTAGCCCGCAAGCGCCACCAGCAGGATCTGCTGCGCGTCAAGCGGCAGGTCGAGGATGCGACCTGCGCACCAGGCTCGCGCGGCACACAGGGAAAAGTCCACGAAGCGCGTGCCGGCCACCAGGCGCAGCGATGCACGCGAGGCCAGCATCGATTCAGCGCCGCCGAGCTTGCGGGCCACTGGTGGCAGATGCCGCACCAGGCCGACCAGACGAACGCACACCTCGGTCGTCACGGCAGCGAAGATCAGGCCTGCGAGCGTCGATGTTGCCGTGCCCAGTCCAAGCCACTCGCTCGCTCCCACACCGACCAGCGCACCAACGGTCATGCCTGCGAGAGCGCTCAGCGTGCACGCCGCGACCGTGGCGACCCAGCCCGCCACGAGCCACGCCCCCAGGCCATCGACGCTCATGTGGTAGACGAAGCGACTCGGCACGCCCAATCGAACCGGCGCATAGTTCACGAGCGTGGCCATGCCGTTGACGGCCTGGTGCACGCCCCAGGCGATGCGCTTCGCGGGGCGAAGCGCGAGCCAGAACGCCGTGCCGGCACAGAGCATGCTCAGCGCGCTCACGCCGATCATGGTGGCGACCAGGCGCACGTCGGCTTGGCGCAACTGATCAAGGTCGGCCGAGCCGATCGCCTTGACGATGCACCAGGCGAGCAGCGCAGCACCGATCGCGAAGCCGACGAGCTGGGTGATCAGGCGAGCCGCGGAAAGGGCAGGGCGGCCTTGGGGCATCGCGGAGCCGTCGTGCGCTGGCCGGTTCATCGCAGCCGCTCCCGCGCGATCACCCACAGTGCGCGCAGCCCATCACGCAAGCCGATCTTCTTGCCATCGCTGAAGCCGCGGGCCTCGTAACGCACAGGGACCTCGCGGATCGAGCCGCCCGCGCGCGCGATCGCCGCCGTCAACTGCGGCTCGATCCCGAATCTGGGCTCGCTCAGCCTGGGGCGGATCGTGCGCAGCAGCGGCATACGCAGCAGTTTCGAGCAGCACTCCATGTCATGCACGCGCAGGCCGCTCACGACGTTGCTGAGTGCCGTGAGCGCGCGATTGCCGGTGCGGTGCAGCCACGCCACGACGCCGGGGCGGATCGCCGCGCCATGCCACCGATCGCCGAAGACCGCCACCATGGGGTCGGTCGTCAACGCCGCGACGAGCGCAGCGTGATCCGCGGGGTCGTACTCGAGGTCGGCGTCGTGCACGAGCACGGCATCCTCATCACGGGCGCGCGCCAGGATCCAGTCGAAGCCGGTCATCAGCGCGGCCCCCTTGCCGGCATTGCGCGCATGGCGCAGCAGCGTGAGCGCGGGAGCGCCGTTGCGACCGTCATGGTCAGCACGGGCGTTGGAGTCGGCATGGCCATCGTGGCGCGCTGCGACCGCGTCGGCGGCTGAGCGCCCCGCCGGAGCGCTGGCATCATCAACGAGGACCACGTGGCGTGACCAACCGGCAGGCAGCGGCGCCGCCTCGAGCCGTTCGATGCAGGCCGCGAGCGTGCGCGGCTCGTTGAAGAACGGGACGACGACGTAGAGCGTGGGCATGCCGCCCGCCCGTGACGGTCAGGGCTTCCCGAGCGATTGGCGCATGCCGGTGTCGGCCTGCAGGTTCTTCAGGCGCTCGTAGTCCATCACGCCCAGGTTGCCGCTGCGGAACGCCTCGGCCACGGCGCGCGGGATGTCCGCCTCGGCCAGGATGACCACGGCGCGGTTCTTCTGGGCCTCGGCCTGGAACTCGGCCTCCTGCGCCACGGCCAGCGCGCGACGCTGCTCCGCCTGTGCCTGGAATCGCTTGGTGTCGGCCTCGGCCTGCGCAGCCTGCAACTGCGCACCGATGTTCTCGCCGACATCTACGTCGGCGATGTCGATCGAGAGGATCTCGAAGGCCGTCCCGCTGTCGAGGCCCTTGGCGAGCACGGTCTTCGAGATGCGGTCGGGGTTCTCGAGCACGCTCTTGTGGTCTTCGGCCGAGCCGATCGTGCTGATGATGCCTTCGCCGACGCGAGCGATGATGGTCTCCTCGGTGGCGCCGCCGACGAGTCGCGCGATGTTGGTGCGCACCGTCACGCGCGCCTTGGCGCGCAGCTGGATGCCATCCTTGGCCACGGCGTCGATCGTGTTCTTGCCGCTCGCCCGGCTCGGGCAATCGATGACCTTGGGGTTCACGCTGGTGTTCACCGCATCGACGATGTCACGGCCGGCCAGGTCGATCGCGACGGCACGGTCCCAGAGCAGGTCGATCTTGGCCTTCTCGGCGGCGATCATGGCACGGACCACGTTGGTCACGCGACCGCCGGCGAGGTAGTGGGCCTCGAGCATGTTGGTGGCCAGGTCGATGCCGGCCTTCTTCGCGCTGATGCGATTGAGCACGATGACCGCGGGGTCGACCTTGCGAAGGCGCATCATGATCAGGTCGATCAGCCCGACGCTCGCGCCGGACAGCATGGCCTGCAGCCACAGCCCCAGGTACTTGCTGACGATGATGAAGAGGACGAGGCCGATGAGGCCGAGCACGCCGAGGCCGATCCAGGCCCACGGCTCGAGCGCGAGGAAGAGGGGGTTCATGCCGTTAAGGGTAGCCGACGCCTGCGAGTTAATCGTGAGGGTCCCCGTGACCGGGAACGGCAGTTCAGGAATCCTGCCGCCCTGACGCGGGATCAATGCCCTGTCGTGACGGCGCGAACCTTCGGCTGCCCATCCACATGGCCGATCACGATCACTCGCTCGCCCTCGGCGATGAAGCCGGATTCGGCGACCGCATCGGCACGCACGCCATCGAACTCGACGAATCCCACGGGACGCAGCACCGTCGCAGCGGTGCCGACGGTGCCCTTGCCGATCGGTGCGCGGGGCCGAGGTGCCTCGATCTCGTCGCCATCTTCGTCCCGGCGCGGCACGCGATCGGCCTCGGCCGACAGGATGGCGCGGCGGCCGAGCGCCGAGCCTGACCAGACCTTGATGGCCTGCACGATGGCGAACGGCGCGCTCGCCAGCAGCACGGCTCCATAGATCAAGCCCCATCCGGTGCTGAAGGCGAACATCGAGCCGATCGAGCCGAGCATGGCCACGGCGGTGAGCAGGCCGAGCAGACCGCCCGAGGGGATGAAGAACTCCAGCACGAAGAGCACCAACCCCACGACGAGCAGGCCGATCGCGACGAACAGGTACGTGTCATCAGCCGCGCTGGGTGCCTGTTGCAGCGCGACCAGGAGTGGCTGGCCCAACAGGATCGCGCTCATGGCTCATGCCTCCGGTCGTGAAGGTCGATCATGTCGCGCGCTCCACCACGATCGACTCACCCTGATGCGCGATGACTCGAACGGCCATGCCGGCCTCGATGAACCCCTGCGACGAGACCGCATCGAATGGTTCTCCATCGATCGTCACTCGACCTGACGGGCGCAGCACGCTGGTGGCCACGCCCGTGCGGCCGGGAGCGGGCAGGGCGGATGGCTCGATGCTCGCGCGTAAGCCTTCGCCACCAGCCACGGTGGCTTCGAGGATCGACATTCGCGCCACGCCCCATCGAGGCAGGAGCCGTGCCGCGAGCCACGCCCCGAAGGCACCCAGCACGATGCCGCCGAGCACGACCGCGAACCCCCGCGCGAGCTGGTCCTGGCCCTCGGGCGTCGAGAGCCCATCGCTCACGAACAAGCCAAGCAGCCCGGCGAGGATCGAGCCGGCGCCGACCAGACCCACGATCCCGCCTGAGAAGAGCGTGGCGACCTCGGCGAGCACGGCGGCGATGCCCACGCCCACCGCGAGCAGGGTCCACCACTGGGACAGGCCGGCGATCAGCGGCGCACCGACGAGCACGAGCAAGGCCGCGGCCGCGATGCCGCCGGCGACGCCGAAGCCGGGCGTGAAGAACTCAATCACGCCGAAGATCACCACCAGGGCAATCAGCAGCAGCTGGATCGGCCACTGCGTCAGCGTGCGCGCCAGCGACTCCGACCACGACTCGGGGTAGCGGATCACTCTGGTCGCGCCGAACCACGCCGCCAGTCCGTCGTCACCATCGACTTCGCCCGCAGCCAGACCCAGCGCGCGCGCCTGGTCGCTGCGCACGACCAGCAGTGCATCGTTCGCCACGAGCTGCCCGAGCGAGCGCCAGCGTCCGCGCTCCGAAGCGGGAATCGGTTCGCGTGTGGCCACCGCATCACGCGTGGGTGACTCGAGCACCTCTTGGTCGCCCGCGAGCCCACGGACCAGCGCTTGCGGAATCCCGCCCGACGGCTCGCTTGCCGTCGGCAGTGAAATCGGCGCATCACGGTCCGGCTCAGCACCCACCGCGCGCTCATACTCGGTCGCATCGACCACGGCTCGGACCCCGTCGTCGCGCTCGATCAGCCAGAGCTCGGTGCCCAGCCGCACGAACGCCTGGACCAGCCGCTCGTCGTAGCCGCGGCGCCGGGCGCTGTCGAGCACCTCGCCGATGATGGGTGCTTCGATCTTGGCTCGTTCCGTGGCGGGCAGTCCGATCAGGCCCAGGCCCGGCAGGCCGGTGATGGGCGCTGCGTCACCGAAGCTCGAGGCGGGGGACACCACGATCTCGCGGGCGCTCAGGGCGATGATCGTGCCGGCGCTGTAGGCCTTCGGGCGGACCCAGGCCACGGTGTTCGCGGGAGCCTCCGACTTGATGATCGAGCAGATGTCGAGCGTCGCACCGACTTCGCCGCCGGGCGTGTCGAGCTCGAGTACGACGGCGTCGCAGCCGTCCTTGAGCGCGCGCGCAAGACGACGTTGCAGGGTGGTCTTGGTGATCCCATCGATCTCGCCATGGATCTCGATCACGCCAACCGTGGCGGCGTGCCGCCAGGCGGGGACGGACACGGGAGTCCCGGCTGGGAGAGGCGCCTGACCGATGGAACGGTCTGCCACCAGCCCCAACGTCGCAGCGATCAGCACCACCAGCGCGCGGCGGATCGCGTTGGCGGACAGGCTGCGGGCCGGATCAAGCATGACGACATGATGGTACGCGCGTCCTCCTCGCCGAAGCCTCCCCAAACGAACAGGGGCCGGCACGTGGCCGGCCCCTGGGGATCATGCTAGGTTCGATTCGTCAGTCCGGAGCCGACAGCGTGTGGGTGATGTTTCCCCCGCTGCCTGCGCACTGCGAGACGATCGCCATGTAGATGTCCGAGCGCTTGCCGGAACTCGGGTCGCCGGTCTGGCCCTGGAACAGGTTGTCCAGGACGCCCGTCTGGCCGCCGAAGGTGATGGTGTCCACGCCTTCGGGAACGAACGACGCCTCGAACTTCACGTGGTTGTCGTTGTAGCAGATGTTGCCTTCCCAGGTCTTCGGGGCGCCGTGAATCTCGAGGGTCTTCGAGGTCGGGTCGACCGACTGCGCACCGTTGGAGGAGATGATGTTGCCGCAGCGGTTGCCGAGCACCGCGTGGCGCGAGTTGCCCGAGTTCAGCCACTCCCTCGTGCGGCGCTCGGTGCTCGGGAGGAGCACCATGCAGGCATACGACGTGCTGCACTTGGCCTGGAGGTTGGTGGTCACGGAGCGGGTCGCCGCGACGCTGCCGTCGCCCTGGGCCGTGTCGCCGTCCCAGTAGCGGTCCTGCGACGGCTGGTAGGCGTTCTGGTTGTAGTTGGTGGCGACCGCGACGTTACCGCTGACCTCGGAGGGGCTGACGAGGACCTGCGGGCTGAACATGTTCAGCGCGATGGCGCACGACCAGAGGTTGGCGTGGCTGTTCTTGACCTCGTCGACCGCGCCGCGGCCCTTGATCTGCTGGCCGTTGATGGCCTGGCGGTTCACTTCGCCCGGCAGCAGGAAGGCCTGGCCCGGGTTCTCGATGGCCTGCACGAGCAGGGCCT
>JAGWXC010000131.1 GCA_018970045.1 Planctomycetota bacterium
CTCCGGGCAGCCGTTCCTACACGCTGCTCGACTACTTCCGGAACGTGCCGGGCCGGGGCCAGGACGACTGGCTCATGATCGTCGACGAGAGCCACGTCACGATCCCGCAGGTGCGCGGCATGTACTTCGGGGACCGCAAGCGCAAGGAGACGCTCGTCGAGCACGGCTTCCGCCTGCCGAGCGCGCTCGACAACCGGCCGCTCACGTTCGAGGAGTGGCAGTCGCTGCTGCCCCAGGCGATCTTCGTGAGCGCCACCCCGAGCCCCTGGGAGCTCGAGCAGTGCGGCGGCGTGATCGCCGAGCAGGTCATCCGCCCGACCGGGCTCGTCGACCCTCCGATCACGCTCCGCCCCGCTCGCGGGCAGGTCGCGGATCTGCTCGAGGAGGTCCGCGCCGAGGCCCGCAAGGGCGGTCGCACGCTGGTGACGGCGCTCACCAAGCGGCTCTGCGAGGAGCTCACGAACTGGTTCCACAACCAAGGCGTGCGCGTGCGCTACCTGCACTCCGAGATCGAGACGCTCGAGCGGCTGGAGCTGCTTCGTGCGCTGCGTGAGGGCGACTTCGATTGCCTGGTCGGCGTGAACCTGCTGCGCGAGGGCCTCGACCTGCCCGAGGTCAGCCTGGTGGCGATCCTCGATGCCGACAAGCAGGGCTTCCTGCGCAGCACCAGCGCGCTCATCCAGACGATGGGTCGCGCGGCCCGCAACGCCGGCAGCCGATGCCTGCTCTACGCCGACGGGGTGACGCCCGAGATGCAGCGCGCGATCGACGAGGTCGAGCGGCGGCGCGCGAAGCAGCTGGCCTACAACGAGCGGCACGGGATCGTGCCGCGCACGATCGAGAAGGCGATCCGGCGCGGCATCGAGGACGAGATCAGCGCCGGCCGTGGCGTGGAACGCGCGGGCCGAAGGCGCGAGGTCACGATCGACCGCGATGACCTGGTGCTCGAACTGCACGAGGAGATGATGGCTGCCGCAGGCCGGCTGGAGTTCGAGCGTGCAGCCCGGCTGCGCGACGAGATCGAGCGCGTGAAGACGGCCGAGCGCGTGGAGGATGTGCTGGGCGAACCGGGTGAGGAGCCGCGCCCGGCGCCGGGCATGCCGGGCACGAAGGCCCGCAAGCGGCGCAAACCGGATCATTTCAAGAAGAAGCGAGGCGGCTGAACGCCAACCGGTCCGCGGTCAGCGCTCGAGCCGGCGCGCACCGAGGCGCAAGCGCGACCCACGGGTCACCAGGTCGCGCCACTCCTCCGGCGTCGGGCGGCGCGACGCACCGCTGGTCGCCGCTGCAGCACGCTGCGGCAACTCGATGCGCACACGCTCGCGCTGCGCGCGGTCGGTGGGCGAGGATGGGCGGATGGTCGGCATGGTTCGATCCAACGTGAGCCCGCACAACACCTTGCGGACGCCTGTCGTTTCGGCGGGACCTGCATGATGGACGCACATTTCGTTTGTGCAAAGTGGCGATTGCGCGAATTTTGGCCGCTGAGGACCCAATAATGCTCCTCCCGTGCCGCCAACCGACCCCAACCACTGCATTCGCGTTCGCGGCGCCCGCGAACACAACCTCCGCGGCCTCTCGGTGGACATTCCGCGCGACCAACTCGTGGTGATCACCGGCGTGTCGGGGAGCGGCAAGAGCAGCCTGGCGTTCGACACGATCTTCGCCGAGGGCCAGCGCAAGTACATGGAGAGCCTGAGCGCGTACGCGCGCCAGTTCCTCGACCAGATGAAGAAGCCCGACATCGAGTCGGTCGACGGGCTGCCACCCACGATCGCCATCGAGCAGCGTTCGGGTGGGCACAGCCCGCGCTCGACGGTCGCCACGACGACCGAGATCTACGACTACTTCCGCCTGCTGTGGGCACGGTGCGGCACACCGACCTGCTGGCACCGCGACGAGTCGGGCCACGTGTGCGGCAACCCGATCACGGCCACGGCGCCCACGCAGATCGTGGAGTCGGTGCTGGCCTCGAGCGCCGGCAAGAAGCTCATGGTGTGCGCACCGCTCGTGCGCGCCCGCAAGGGCTTCCACAAGGACATCCTCGAGCAGATGGTGCGAGCCGGGCTCGTGCGTGCACGCGTGAACGGCACGATCGTCGAGCTGCGCGATGCGCAGAAGCGCGGCGGTGAGAACCCGTTCGGCCTCGGTCGCTACGAGACCCATACGATCGATGCCGTCGTCGACCGCATCGTGGCCAGTGCGGACGATCGGCAGCGGCTGGCGGAGAGCATCGAAACGGCGCTCAAGGCCGGCGGCGGGAACCTGCTGCTCCTGGTCGATGACGGCGCCGGCGGCTGGACCGAGCACCGCTTCAGCGAGCACTTCTCGTGCCCGGACCATCCCGAGTGCTCGCTCGAGGAACTCGAGCCGCGCGTGTTCAGCTTCAACTCGCCGCAGGGCGCGTGCGAGGCGTGCGCCGGCCTGGGCACGATCGACCAGTTCGACGAGGACCTGGTCGTGCCCGACCAGGCCAAGCCCGTGGCCGAGGCGATCGAGCCCTTCCGCAAGAACGGCCGCCGGATGAACATCTGGTACGCGCGCCGTATCCGCCTCTGGTGCACGGACGAGGGCGTGAACCCCGCCACGCCGTTCGCGAAGCTCGCGGCGAAGGCGCGTCGTTCGCTCATGCATGGCCAGGAGGATGGCTGGGAGGGCGTGCTCCCCCACCTTCGCCGGCGCTTCACCGAGACCGACAGCGAGTTCGTGAAGGAGCGGCTGCACGCGTACATGAGCACGGCAGCGTGCCCATCGTGCGCGGGGCGCCGGCTCAAGCCATCGTCGCTCGGCGTGATGGTGCCCGGTGCCGACCGCCGGCTCGACATCGCCAGCGCCACCAACCTGAGCATCGGTGCCGCGCGCGAGTTCTTCGCGGGGCTCAGGCTCGGCCCGTCGCACGCCTCGATCGCCGCGCCGATCGTGAAGGAGATCGCCGCGCGCCTTGGGTTCCTGGAAAGCGTGGGTCTGGGCTACCTCACGCTCGATCGCACGAGCAGCACGCTCTCGGGCGGCGAGGCCCAGCGCATCCGCCTGGCCACGCAGGTCGGCAGCGGTCTCGTGGGCGTGGCGTACGTGCTCGACGAGCCGACCATTGGGCTGCACCAGCGCGACAACGACCGGCTCGTGGCCACGCTCCGGCGCCTCAGCGACATCGGGAACTCGGTGCTCGTTGTCGAGCACGATGAGGACATGATCCGCGCCGCCGACCACGTGCTCGACATCGGTCCGGGTCCGGGGCGCCACGGCGGCACGGTGGTGGCGCAGGGAACGGTCGGCGAGATCTGCGACACGCCCGGCAGCCTGACCGGCGACTACCTCAGCGGCCGCGTGCGCATCGAGATCCCTGCCGAGCGCCGTCCGCTGTCGGCCAAGCAGTCGATCGTCGTCAAGGGTGCACGCGAGAACAACCTCAAGGGGATCGACGTCGCGTTCCCGCTCGGCGGGATCGTCTGCGTGACCGGCGTGTCGGGCAGCGGCAAGAGCACGCTCGTCAACGAGATCCTGCTCAAGGCGGCCAAGCGCCACGTGACCGGCACGCGCGACCTTCCGGGTGCGCACGACTCGGTCACGGGTCTGGGCAAGGTCATGCGCGTCGTCGAGGTTGACCAGTCCCCCATCGGTCGCACGCCACGCTCAAACCCCGCGACCTACACCGGCATCTTCGACGAGATCCGCTCGGTCTATGCGCGCATGCCCGAGGCGAAGATCCGCGGCTACGAACCCGGGCGCTTCAGCTTCAACGTCAAGGGTGGCCGATGCGAGGTCTGCGCCGGCCAGGGCGTGCGGCGCATCGAGATGCACTTCCTGCCCGATGTCTTCGTGACCTGCGAGGCCTGCAAGGGCCGCCGCTACGGCCGCGAGACGCTCGAGGTGCTCTGCAAGGGCAAGTCGATCGCGGACGTGCTCGACATGACCGTCGATGACGCGACGGCGTTCTTCGACGCGCACCCGAAGATCGCGCGCATGCTGCAGTGCATCCGCGACGTGGGTCTTGGCTACATGCAGCTCGGCCAGGCGAGTACGACGATGTCGGGTGGCGAGGCGCAGCGCGTGAAGCTGGCGAGCGAGCTCGGCATGACGAGCGCCGGCCACACGCTGTACGTGCTCGACGAGCCGACGACCGGGCTGCACTTCGCCGACGTGCACCGCCTACTCGGCGTGCTGCAGCGCTTGGCGAGCAACGGCCACACGCTGGTGGTCATCGAACACAACCTCGACGTGATCAAGTGCGCCGACTGGATCGTCGACCTGGGCCCCGAGGGCGGCGACGGGGGCGGCACGCTGGTGGCACACGGCACGCCCGAGAGCGTGGCCGCCACGCCCGGCAGCTTCACCGGCGAGTACCTCGCTCGCATGCTGGGCCCGAGTGCGGCCACGGAAGCAGCCTCAGCCAAGCCCGCACGCACGAAGAAGCCGAAACCCGCTGCACGCAAGCGCGCGACGGCGTGAGGTGGTGATCAGGCTCAGCCGCCGAATACTGACCCGCGCACGATCCTCGCCGCCATCACCGCAATCGCCTCGGGATAGGCAAGGCATTCCTGCTCGAACACGCGCGCGGCGAGCACATCGGGCGTGTCGCCCGGCAGCACCGGGCAGCGGCGCTGCACGATCGTGCGGCCGTGGTCGTACTCATCGTCAACGAGGTGCACCGTGCAGCCGCTCTCCGCATCCCCTGCGGCGAGCACGGCCGTGTGCACATGATGCCCGTACATGCCCTGCCCGCCGTGGCGCGGCAGGAGCGCTGGATGGATGTTGAGCGCACGGCCTGCCCACGGGCCCACGCGGAACTTGCGCAGGTAGCCGCACAGGCAGACAAGATCGACCCCAGCGGCCTGCAGCGCGGCATCGACCTGGTCATCCAGGCTCTCGGGGCGCGAGCGATCGCACACGACCACGTTCAGGCCCGCCGCGCGGCAGCGCTCGATCCCGGCGATGCCCGGCTTCGTCACCACCACCACGCCTAGGCGCGCATCGAGCCGCCCGGCCTCGATTTCCTGCTGGAGATTGAGCACCGTTCGCCCGCCGCCGCTGATGAGGCAACCAAGCACCATGCGGTGACCGGTCTCGACGGGGCGACTGCTCACCGTGGCGCGACTGGTCACTCATCCTCCACGTGCAGCGTGGCCGCGCTGCGGAAGTCGATCGGCTTGCGATCAGGGCTGATGGCGACCATCGTCACCAGCGCCTCGGTGACGTGGATCTGCTCGCCGGTCTTGAAGCGCTCGGCGTGGACCAGCACCCGGATCGTGGCGCTCGTGCGACCCTCGCGCTCGGTGCGGGTCCAGAGCGTGACCGACTCGCCCACGCCCACCGGCGCGATGAACTCGATCTTCTCCATGGCCTTCGTCACCCAGCGGTGCAGGCCGAGCCGACGCGCGTGCATGTACGCCGCCTGGTCGATGTAGCTCAGCACGACGCCGCCGAAGACGGTGCCGCTGTGGTTGGTGTCGCGCGGCATGGTCATCACGCGCAGCGACAGATCGAAGCCTTCGGGTGCCTTCATGCACGGGATCATCGGTGCAGGGCGCGGTTCCCGCAACCAGGCGGGATACGATCGTGTCGATGCGCGTGGCGCCGATCTTCCTCCTGGCTTCGACCGTGCTGCTGGTGCTCGCCATGCTGCGCATACCGGCAGCGGCACAGCCCCCTGCCGACACCGCCCGATCGGCGACGGAACGGGCCGTGAACGAGGCCCTGGCGCAGCGCCGCAGCGCGGAGGCGCTCACGCGGGCCAAGGCGTGGCTCGACCGCGCACCCGGCGACGCAGGCATGCTGGCGCTCGCCGCTCGTGCAGCCGCGCAATCGGGCGACCAGCGCGTGGCTGCCGGCTACCTGAAGCGGGCGATCGAGGAGGGCTTCACGGACTTCGCCGCCATCGAGTCCGGTTCCGACTTCGCTGGGCTGCGTCGACACGAATCGTGGGCCGTCGTCCAGGAGGCCATGCGTGCCGCCCGCGCACGCAACGAGACCGGCTCGCTCACCGGCGCGGAAGCGACGAAAGCCGTTGATGCATGGCGCATGCGCTTCACGAGCGGCTACCGAGCCTTCCCTGATGGCGTGACCAACACGATCCTGGTGACGACGCAGGATCCGACCAGCCGCGGCGAGTTGCTGTCAATGCTCGCCACGATGACGCAGGACCAGGTCGATCGGCTCTTCGGCAAGGGATTGGCCCAGCCCGTGGCGGTGATCGTGGCCAGCGGCACCGATGGCGAGGGCGATGGGCTCACCCCATCCCGCGCGGGCCGTTACGAACACGGCATGCGCCGGCTGCTCACGCGAGACACCGGGGCCACGCTGCGCCACGAGTTCACGCACGCCCTGCACTTTGCGCACATGGAGCGCATCAACCAGCTGCATCCGATCTGGCTGCGCGAGGGACTCGCGACGGTCTTCGAGACCTATCGCACGCGCGACGACGGCTCGTTCGAGTTCCTGCCCAACGAGCGCGCCGACGCGGCGATGCAGCTCATAGCCACAGGCGCGGCCCCATCGCTGCGCCGCCTGCTCACGATGCCCGAGGACGACTTCCAGAAGGATGGCGAGTCGACCTATCCGCTGGTGCGCTCGCTCATGGAGTACACGGCGTCGCGCGGTGCCTTGGAGCGCCTCTATGCGGAAGCCGTCGCGGGATTCCGTGATGACCCCACGTGCACGCGTGCGCTCGAGCGGGCGCACGGGGCGAGCCTCGAGGAGATCGAGCGTTCGTGGGCGACCTGGACCCGCGAGCGCGGCGCCCAGGGGC
>JAGWXC010000132.1 GCA_018970045.1 Planctomycetota bacterium
GCCACCCCCGCCCTCGCGGATGACCTGTCGGCGCCCGGGGCGCTGCTCGCTGCTCGCCGGGAGGTCACGGTCGTGCGCGGCGATGGGTCCAGCTTCACGGCCACGATCCACTACCCGGGCACGAGCACCGCGGTCGGTGCGCCCCTGAACCCCGCAGCGGGCCCTTGCCCGATCATCGCGTTCGGTCACGGCTTCGTCTCGCCGGTCACGCTCTACCAGTCGACCGGTGCACACCTGGCGACCTGGGGCTTCGTCACGATCCTGCCGCAGACGCAAGGCGGGATCCTGCCAAGCCACAGTGCCTTCGCGGCGGACCTCGTCTCGAGCCTGAACTGGCTCGCAGGCCAGGCGACGGTCGCCGGCTCGCCGTGGTTCGGTGGCGTGGATGGATCCCGCCGCGGCGTCATGGGCCACTCGATGGGTGGCGGCTGCTCGCTGCTGGCCGCGCAGTCCGATCCATCGATCCGCTGCGCTGTGCCGTGGGCTGCCGCGAACACCAACCCCAGCTCGATCACGGCGGCGCTCGGCGTGGAATGCGCGACACGACTGATCGTGGGCAGCCAGGACACGATCGTCACGCCGAGCTCGACCAGCGCGATGTACCCCAACCTCGCTGGTCCGTCTCAGCTCATCTCGATCACTGGCGGCTACCACTGCGGCTTCATCGACTCGTCGATCGCGTTCTGCGATTCTGGGTCGATCACGCGTGAGCAGCAGATGGCGATCGTGCGGCGGGAGTCGACGGAATTCCTGCTGCTCCACCTGAAGGGTGATCTCACACGATGGAGCGAGTGCTGGGATGCGCCCGCCGCAGGCGACGGCATCACGCAGAGCTCGACCCGGACGGCCGACATCGATGGCGATGGCCGTACGGACGGCATCGATCTGGGCATCCTGCTCTCGAACTTCGGCGGCAGCGGCCCCGGCGACATCGATGGCGATGGCACGGTCGGCGGCCCAGATCTGGGCACCCTGCTCGCGGCGTGGACGGGCTGAGCCCGCGCGCACCACACCCCGCGCTTCCTTGAGCCGCGGAGCGCGGGCGAGACTGCGCGGCGCTCACTCGGCTGTCGGCTTCAGGTCGGGCTTGGTCGTCCAGCGGGGCGACCAGTTGGGCTTCTCGACGCGCTTGCGCAGGACCACGGTGTTGTCCAAGTCAAGATCCGAGGTCCAGATCCACTTCGCGCCCGAGAAGTCGTGCTGGAAGAAGGGTTCCTTCGGGTCGATCCGTTCCTGGGAGTACTCGGTTGCGTCGGGCCACGACGAGTCATCGAAGCCGGGCGCGTGCCAATCCTTGGGCAAGGGCTCGGAGCGCACCTTCGGGTTCGTCGTGTCGCGGTCGATGGGGCCATGCATGAAGCACTTCGCCTTCCATGAGGCATCGGTCACGGTGCCGTCGCCGAAGCGAAGGATGAAGCCACCGTCGCCGATCTGGCGCCCGTACTCGCAGCCGGTCGCAGGATCGGCGTTGTCCTTCGCGAGGACGGCGATCGTCATCGGGTACTCGGGGAGCAGGTCGATCGAGACCACGTTGTGCGGCAGGAAGTCGATCGAGTCGACGGCGACCTGCTTGCCGTTGATCCAGAGCACGAACCAGTTGTCGGCATACATCGCGCCCTTGACCGTGTCCTCCATCGACGGCTTGACGATGCCATCCTGCGGCGGCTTGCGGTTGCCGCGACCCTGACGGCCACCTTGGCCGCCCTGCTTGCCCTTGGCGGGAGCGGGGTCCTGCGGCTGCTTGGCTTCCTGCTGTGCGAGCGCAAGCGATGCAACGGCACAGGCCGAGACGATGAGGAAGGCTCGAGCGTTCACTTGGTCTCCTTGCGCGCCGCCTTGGCGCCACCGGGTGCGATGTCGTAGCGATCAACGACGGTGCCGTTGGGTTCCTTGGATCCGCCGCCACCACCGCCACGACGGCCGCCGCCGCCACCACCGCCGGCGTCGGCACCGGCAACCGAGGTGCGCACGAACTCCACGCTGGCCGCCTCGGGTGTGACCTTCACGCGCATGTGGCCGGGGCTGCCGAGGATCGTGCCGCTGGTGTAGCCATACTGCGCTGCGCTGCGGGTGTTGCCCGCCGGATTGCCCGGCTGCGGCACGCACTGGTAGTGCAAGCCGTCGCGCTGGCTGTGCACGTACAGGTGATCGTGCCCGTGGAAGACCGCCGACACGCCATGCTTGACGAGCAGGTCATGGATCGGCATCGCCCAGCCCGGCCGGCGATCCTTGAAGCCCGGCGAACCATCGGCGTTGCGTCCGCCCCATTCGAAGAACGGTGCGCTCTCGGCACCACCGCGTGACTCGCTGCCGCCCATGCCACCAACGAGGTGGTGGATGAAGACGAAGCGATGCTTGGCCTTGGACGACTCGAGCGTCGTGGTCAGCCAGTCGTACTGCGCGCGGCCCAGCGTGAAGTTCCAGCTCGCGTCGGTTGGTTCAAGCGGCTCGTCGCTTGGGCGCTGAGGGCGCTCGCCTTGGCCACCGCCTTGGCCGCCACCGCCGCCCTGGCCACCACCCTGACCGCGGCCACCTTCGCCGCCGCGTGCGCTGCCGCCACCGCCCTTGCCCACGCGCTGGGTCGTCGACCAGTACGGATCGAGCATGACGAAGAGCGCATCGCCCCAGGTGAAGGCGTAGTAGTTCGAACCGCGGCCATCCGCGAAGTCGGTGTCGCCCGTGTACATGGAGCCATCGATCACCGGCTCGGGGAAGCGGCTCGTGCGCTCACGATAGGACCATGGGCCGATGTCCTCGGCGCCACGACCCGAATCGCCCTTCTCGCCGTCGTGGTTCCCGAGCACCATGAAGAGCGGCGCATGGCTGCACAGCCGGCTGAAGTACCAGCGCTGCGCGTCGTACTGCGGCAGCGTGCGCTGGAAGTCGCGACCGCGCTTGTCGGTCATGAAGGTGTCACCGAGATCGACGAAGAGATCGGGCTTCGCCGCGAGCATGTTCTCGAGCGTCTGCTCGTAGACCTTGGGGTCGACGCCTTGGTCCAGATGCGAGTCGGCCTGCACCGTGAAGGTGAAGGACTCGCCGGCCGGGCGGGGCGTGTGGAAGGATGACTCCTCACCATGACTGGGCTCGCCGCCGGCGCTCGATCGCCACAGGAAGCGGTAGCGATACGACGCATCCGGGGCGAGCCCATCCATGACGAAGCTCACCGGCGTGCCGGCGCGCATCGATTGCTCAGGTGTCGTGCGCTTGCGAGGATCACCGTCGCGCCAGAACTCGACCTTGCCGATGCGGTCGCTTGAGGCCACGACGCTCGCCGTCATGGAATCCGTGGTGGGCCGAACGAGGATGACATCGTGATCATGCGCGGGGACATCCGTCTTGAACGCGGTCATGCGTGCAAGAAGGCCGCCTTGCGGATCGCCGCCGCCTTGGCCGCCACCGCCTTCACCGCCTTGGCCGCCACCTTCGCCGCCTTGGCCTCGGCGACCTCGACCGCCCTGTCCGCCGCCTTGGCCCTTGCCCTGCGGCGCACCTGCACCGCCATCCTGACGCGCATAGCGCAGGTCGAAGCTGGCGGAACCGAGCGTCGAGTCCTTGATCGCCTCGAGCAATGCAGCACGCGTGGCGCCAGCCGCGAGCTTCGGCTCTGCCGAGAGTGCATAGACCGTGACGGTGTAGGTCTTCTCGCCGCGGCCCTGCGAACACGGGGGCGCGTACTCGGCGCGCCGCGACATCGTGTTCGAGCCCCAGGTTCCCACGCTTGAGTCACCGAGTTTGAGTTCCGTCGTGGTCGCCGGGATGCCCCACACCACCATGTACACATGCTCATCGCCGTCGGGTGGGACATGATGCATGGCCAGCGCCACGCTCTTGGTCCCCGCGGGCGGCTTCGACCAGGACAGCGCTGGACTCTTGGCCGCGCCGTCACAGGTGCACTGCACATCAAGCAAACCATCCGCGTCGAGCGATCCGCAACTCAGGGCGAAGCCACCGGGTGCAGGCGCACCGTCCCGCGGAGGCTTGGCGCCACCGCCCTGACCGCGTCGCTGTCCGCCCTGACCACCGCCCTGACCGCCACGGCCACCACGCGGCTGATCACCGCCCTGACCGCCGCCACGTGCGCGGGGCATGTGCTCCTCGACGCGCTTCTCGCCATCGGGGCCCACGAACTCGAAGATGACCTTGCCGCCATCCTCGACGCGGTAGTTCACGAAGCTCGCCTTGCCACCGATCTCATAGCGCAGCGACCAGGCCTTCGGTCCGGTCTGCTCGAAGCCGGTGATCGATGCACCACGCAGGGGCGGCAGCGCCGGGCGCACGCCACCTGCCCGCGGCTGCGGGATCACCTGTGATTCGTTGCCGCTGCCCTCGAGCTCGACCTTGCCGCGAAGACCACCGTTGATGTACGGGAAGGTCTTGGACGAGTGATAGTGGTACGAGCGCGTGCCGCCGTCGAGGCCCTGACCCTTGGGCACCTCGCAGAAGTGCCCATTGATGTCGTCGAGCGGCTCGCGCGATCCGAGCGGACATGCCAGGTCATCGCCCTTCTTGGCCTTGGGATCGAAGAGTCCATAGACCGGGAAGCCATCGAGCGCGAAGGCGATCGGATTGCCCTTGCCCACGATCTTCTCGATCGCGAGCGGTGCCGCGTGGTAGTGGTAATCGTCGCCGCGGCCGCAGTGGCCACCGAACTCGTCGAGCTCGCCGATCTGGTAGCTGTCGCGACCGCCGTTGTTGAGCGCATTGAAGATCGGGATGCCGTTGGCGGCAAGCGCCACCGCACCCTTCATGAGTGCGCTCTTGCCATGGATGGGCTTGTCGGCGAGCTCGGGCTTCAACGGGATCTGCCAGGCGTTCGCGCCGGTGTAGGGCTGCGGCAGCGGCACCTGCTGCTGCCATGAGCGAATGCCGACCATCATCGTCGTCTCGAGCGGCGGATGCGGCAGGCCATCGGACTCGACGTAGAGCCAGCGCTCGTCGAAGCGCGTGGTCACGAAAGGCCCAAACGGCGCGAAGGTCTTGGCCTGCCACGGCGCATCGGCCACGAGGGCCGGATCACGCAGCAATCCCGGATCGATGAGCAGTGCACCGGGTTCATGCAACGCAGCGATGGCCGCGCTGAGTTCCGACGGCTCGAGCACCGCGCCGTGGCCAAGGCTCACCCGTGGATCGTCATGGACGCCCGGCGGATGGGCGATGGCGGCTGGCGTCAGGGCGAGCAGCGTGAACAGCGTGGATCGAATCACTCGGTGCCTCCGTTCTGGTTGGACGACTTGCCTTGGCCGCCGCCACCCTGGCCGCCGCCCTGCTTGGTGCCCTTGCCGCCGCCTTGGCCGCCACCCTGGCCGCCTTGCTTGCCGCCGCGGCCACCTCCACCCTGACCGCCACCCTGCCCACCCTTGCGCTCGGGCGGCTGGCCGGTGCCGGCAGCAGGATCGGTGTTCTTCTGGGCGCGCTGCGCATGGACCGCATCGAGGTACGCATCCATCGTCTTGATGAGGTCCTTGACGAGCTCCTCGTTGGCGGCCGACAGGTCGGTCGACTCGGCGCGGTCCTTGGCGATGTCGTAGAGCGAGATCGTGCCCGCATCGTCGTTGCGCACGAGCTTCCACTGGTCACGGTAGATCGCGGTCGCAGGGCCGCCGTTGTTGAGGTCGTAGTGCGGGAAGTGGATGATCGTGTCGGCGCGGGTGCGCTCGACCTTGCCGGTGCCGCCATGGGTGAGCACCGGCATCAGGCTGCCGCCTTCGATGACGTTCTGCGCATCCGGGTTGGCCGCGGGCTTCACCGGTGATCCGGCTGCATCGAGCATCGTCGGCACCAGGTCCATGCCCGTCGCGCGCACGTGCGACACCGTGCCTGCTTCGATGCCGGGCCCCTTCACGATCAATGGCACGCGGATGCCGCCCTCGCTCACGCTGCCCTTGGCGCCCTTGAAGGGAGGATTGGCCTGGTTGCGGCCACCGCCGGATCCACCGCCGCCGCCCTGCGCGCCGTGGTCGGCGCTGTAGAAGACGTAGGTGTTGCCATCGATGCCAAGCTCCTTGAGCGCCGCCATCACGCGGCCGACCTGCGTGTCGACATCACGCGCACCGGCGATCGCCCCCATCGGCTTGCCGCTCACGCCGCTGACGAGGCCCTTCGCCGCAGCGAGTGCCTCGGGAGTGGCTTCTTCCTCGGCGCCGAAGCCGTAGTGCGAGAGCTGCAGGTAGAACGGCTTGCCGGCCTTGACCTGCTCGCGCATGAAGGCGATGCCCTTGTCGGTGATCTCGGTGGCCTGCTTGGGATTCGGCGCGACACCGCGCTCAGGGCCCTGGTTGCTGTTGGCGCCGTCGCAGGTGGTGAAGCCAAGCTGGCTCGGCGACTGACGCCCGACATGCCACTTGCCGAAGTGCGCGCTCGTGTAGCCAAGGTCACCGAGCCAGCCGCCGGTCGTCTTCACGCCCGAGGGCAGGTTGACGTCGGCCGTCGGCGGGATCATGCGCATGAGCTTGTAGGGTGATTCGCCGTCCTCGGTCTTGCGGCCGCCCTCGGCCTGGTAGGTCATGTGCAGCTTTGCGGGGCTGATGCCCGTGACGAAGCTCGTGCGCGATGGCGTGCAGCGCGGGCAGGTCACGTAGAAGTCGCTGAAGCGCATGCCGTCCTTGGCCATCTGCTCAAGGTTCGGCGTCAAGCCGGCGGGTCGCGCGGTGCTTGGCGGCTCGCCGTCCATGTCGACCGAGGTGCTCGACCAGCCGGTCGCCTCGGCCTGGATGAA
>JAGWXC010000133.1 GCA_018970045.1 Planctomycetota bacterium
TGCGTGACGTGGCGTCCCTGGGTGCCGGATACGTGGCCTGTGATCCGCGGGACCGGAGTGAGCTGGTGCTGCCCTGCCTGCGCGCCGATGGTTCGGCGTGGGGCGTCTTCGACCTCGACAGCTTCGACCTTGGTTGCTTCAGCGAGGCCGATGGTCGAATGCTCTGGACGGCGCTCGTGGCGGCTGGGTTGACGACCACCGGGATCGCGTGCCAAGGTTCGGCCCCCGGAATCATTCCGACCGACGTCATCTAATGGTTATTGGGCTAGGGCGATCAAACGTGGTGCCGCGTGCCCGGTCCGCCGTCTGAAGCTCTTGCGGCGTGCCGGGGTTCCCCCTACACTGCGCGACTCGATTCGGAGAGCCACACCATGCCGCGCACCTGCCACTTCCTCGGTACCAAGACTCGCTCGGGCAACAAGCACACCATCCGTGGTAAGGCCAAGTACCTCGGCGGCATCGGTCTGAAGACGACCAGCATCACCAAGCGCACCTTCAAGCCGAACCTGCAGGATGTGCGTGCGGTCATCGATGGCAAGCCGGTTCGCATCAAGGCCAGCGTCAAGGCGATCCGCATGGGGCTCGTCACCAAGCCGGTGAACCGCAGCCGCACCTGGACCGCCAAGCAGAAGGCCTCGAAGGCCTGAGCGGGCCTTCGGTCGAGATCCCAACTCGGTTCGCGTTGGTGAGCCTCTTGTCAAGGGGTGGAAGCCACATTTCAGTGCAAAATATGTGTGAAGGCGTTGACCACGGCCGCGATCGGTCTATGGTCCTGCGCCTGCCCGGAACCTTGGCTCCCTGTGCCCAATTGCCTCGTCATGGCTGACGAGCGGGCCGGAGCAACACCTTCTCCGGGTCAGGCGGGACAGTCCAGGCTCGCGATCGGCGCTCCGCGAAGGAGTTGTGGGGATCCGGTCACGGGTGCTTGGTGCGTGCGTCGTGTGACCTGCAGCCTTCGGGCCTGCGGGCTGCGGGCTTTGGCCTGCGCGGTGCGCCTGTCCTGGTTGTGCAGCAGTCGTGATGGGGTTGTGCCGGTGCCAAGTCTGGCGCCGTCCAGTGGTCGGGCGTTTCGCTGCGTTGGCGAAGTGTCCAGGGTGTTCGGTTGGGTCCGCGCAGCACGGATGTGTGCGTGATCAGGAGTCGAAGTTGTCCGAGGCATATGGCCAATCCAACGATCGCGACCGCGTGCTCGATGCCACGGACTTGGTGGCATTGATCGGCGAGTCCGTGCCGTTGAAGGCCAAGGGCCGCGAGCACGTCGGGCTCTGCCCGTTCCACGATGACCGATCGCCGAGCATGGCCGTGGTCACGCACAAGGGCAACGCCTTTTACAAGTGCTTCGCGTGCGGTGCCAGCGGGAATGCCATCGACTTCATGATCAACTACCACCGCATGGACTTCCCCGATGCGCTGCGCTATCTGGCGCAGCGAGCGGGCATCGAGCTCCAGCAGCGTGGTGGCGGCGAGTCCACCCGCGATGAATCGGCGGACCTGCGCAAGGCCATGCAGGTGGCGCTGCGCTTCTACCGGCGCGCGCTGGCCGATGCCGAGCTGGGCGCGCCGTCGCGCGCGGTGCTCGATGCGCGCGGCATCTCGGCCAGCATGCGCGAGGCGTTCCAGCTCGGTGCGGCACCCGCATCATGGGATCGCTTCGTCGAGCACCTCGGACGGCTGGCTGAGCATGCCCGCACCAAGGATGAACTTCCCGAGCAGGGCGTCTTCGAGCGCTCTGGTCTCGTGCGCCAGGGCCAGCGCGGCCCGATCGACGGGTTCCGCAACCGCGTGATCTTCCCGATCCTCGACGAGCTCGCGCGCCCCATCGGCTTCGGTGCGCGCAAGATCGATCCCGAGGACGAGCCCAAGTACCTGAACAGCCCTGAAAGCCCGATCTTCCGCAAGGGTCGCACGCTCTACGGCATCCACGCTGCCAAGAAGCCCATCATCGACTCCAAGGTCGCCATCATCACCGAGGGCTACACCGATGTGATCGCCTGCCACGCGGCGGGCTTCACCAACGCGGTCGCCACGCTGGGCACCGCGCTCACGCGCGAGCACGCCCGCGTGCTGCAGCGGCTGTGCGAAACGGTGATCCTGCTCTTCGACGGCGACGAGGCCGGCCAGCGTGCGGCCGATCGTGCGCTTGAGACCTTCTTCGCCGTGCCGGTCGATGTGCGCATCTGCACCTTGCCGGATCGGCTCGATCCGGATGACCTGCTCCGCCAACCGGACGGGGCTGTGCGCTTCAAGGCCGCGCTCGATGCGTCGGTCGATGCGCTGGTGCACCTCGTGGCGGGCTTCCGTGAGCGCTTGGCGGAGCGGCCGGGCGCGGCGGGCCGGCAGCGCGTGATCGAGGAGATGTGCCAGCGCCTGGGGGCAATGGGCATCACCGATGTGCCGGCGCTGCGTCGTCGCACGGTGCTGCAGGAACTCTCGCGGGTCTGTGATGTGCCGGTCCATGAACTCGAGGCTGCCCTGCCGCGTCCGCGCGCCGCGGCGGCTGCGGACACGGGCAGTGATGGATCCGGCCCACTGCCACAGGCGCCTCTCGCGCCGGTCGAGCCGGTGCTGCTGAGCGGGCCGCAGTTCCGTGCACGAAGCATGGCCGAGCGCGACCTGTTGGCGGTGCTGCTCGCGGCGCCCGAAGTCGCGGCGGAACGCATCGCCACTCCCGATGGTGACTCGTTGCCGGTGCATGAGCTCTACGCGCCCGGCGTCTTCCTTGATCCGGTCGCACGCACGCTCTGGACCGCGCTGCACGCGCGGCTCGAGGCCGGCCTGCAGACCACGGTGCAGGATGTGATGGCGGATTGCGGCGAACCCACGGCCAAGAACCTTGCGGCACAGCTGTTCAGCAAGGGCGTGGCCCGGTGCGAAGCGCCAGGCGGCGCGCTCGCTCGATTGACCGAGGCCGTGGCCGACATGGAGCGCGTGCTGGCGCGGGTGGCCGCACCCACGCCGCAGGCCGTCGATGACCTGCGGCGCAGGATCGATGAACTCAAGGCCATCGGCCGTCGTCCAACAGCAATCATGCGCTCGGCGCGGGAGGACCGATGAAGGACCTTCCTGCGCGCGTGGCGCCTCGAACGAACACCCCGTGCGGCCCGGATGTCCGGGCCCATCAGAACCCCCGAACCGCCGGGCACCGGCGGTACCAGTCGATTGGAGCATGAACCGTGAGCACGATTGAACAGGAATTCCCCACCGTCCTCGCCCAGCTGGTCGCGCATGGCGTCACCCGCCGTTGGATCTCCTGCGAGGAGATCAACACCTGCGTGCCTGACGAGTTCGTCGATCCGGACAAGCTCGACGAGCTGCTGCACCACGTGCGTGCACTCGGCATCACGCTGATCGACGAGCCCGAGCGCCTGCGCCACGGCTGGCAGACCATGCCGGCGCCGCTGCAGACGCACCTCAAGTTCCAGCGCGACGATGAGAAGAAGGTCAAGCCCAAGGAGCCCGGAGCCGAGGCGCCCAAGCCCAAGCCCAAGAAGCAGGTCGCCTTCAGCTCCGACGAGCCCAACCTCGATGACCTCGAGGAGGATCTGCTCGATGAGGCCGAGGCCCAGGCTGCGGTCGAGCAGGCGCTCGCGGAGCAGGGCTCGAAGCGGATCGACGACCCGATCCGCATGTACCTCACGCAGATGGGCACGATCCCCCTGCTCACCCGCGAGCAGGAAATCCGCCTCGCCAAGAAGATCGAGACCACGCGCATGATGTTCCGGCGCATGACGCTCGAGAGCGATTACTGCGCCCGGCAGGCGATCGACACGCTGCGACAGGTGGCGGCCGGCGAGTTGCCCTTCGACCGCACCATGCGCATCTCGACCGCCGAGAGCAACGCCAAGGAGAAGGTCGACCAGCGCATCCGCTACAACCCCCAGACCGTCGAGAAGCTGCTTGAGCTCAACGACAACGACTGGAAGCTGCTCGAGCCCGGCAACCTGTCGGCTGAAAAGGCCGAGGTGCTTCGCGCCCGCATGCAGCAGCGTCGCCGTAAGGTGGCCACGCTGCTCGAGGAGTGCTGCCTGCGCACAGGCCGCATCCAGCCGCTCATGCGCAAGCTGCAGAACGTCAACCGCAAGATGATCGACCTGCAGCGCATGCTGGAGAAGGCCGATCGCAATCCCGAGCGCTACGACCCCGAGGACGTGCAGGTGCAGCGAGACGAGCTCACCGGCTTGCGCGACCTGGTCATGGAAGATCCGGCCGACCTGCTCGACCGTTGCCGCACCATCGCGCGCGTCTTCGGAGAGTACGAGCAGGCCAAGCGCGACCTCTCGGGCGGCAACCTCCGCCTGGTGGTTTCGATCGCCAAGAAGTACCGCAACCGTGGCCTGCCCTTCCTCGACATCATCCAGGAAGGCAACACGGGCCTCATGCGCGCGGTCGACAAGTACGAGTACAAGCGCGGCTACAAGTTCAGCACCTACGCGACCTGGTGGATCCGCCAGGCGATCACACGCGCCATCGCCGACCATGCCCGCACCATCCGCGTGCCGGTCCACATGATCGAGACGATGTCGAAGCTGCGGAACATCCAGAAGCACATGCTGCAGGACCTGGGCCGCGAGCCGACGGTCGAGGAGATCGCAGCCAAGGCCAAGATGCCCGTCGAGGAAGTGCGCCGCGTCATGAAGATCAGCCGGCACCCGATCTCGCTCGACCGCCCGGTCGGCGAGAGCGAGGACAGCCACTTCGGCGACTTCATCGAGGACGAAAAGCAGGAAGCCCCTGCCGAAAGCGCCAGCACCGAGATGCTGCGCCAGCGCATCAACGATGTGCTGCGCACGCTGACCTACCGCGAGCGCGAGATCCTCAAGCTCCGTTACGGCATCGGCGACGGCTACACCTACACCCTCGAGGAAGTGGGCCGCATCTTCAAGGTCACGCGCGAGCGCGTGCGCCAGGTCGAGAGCAAGGCCATCCGCAAGCTGCAGCACCCCGTGCGGCGGCAGCGCCTGGCCAGCTTCATGTCGGCCGACGGCGACGACGGCGCGGGCGAGTGAGCCCGCGTCGGTCCGTGCCTTCCGGCCGGGCCGGAGCATGGGCCCCGTGGCCGAGGTCGGCGTGCCGCCGTCCCGATCCGTCGCCGTGCCGTGCGGTGGCGCGCCCGCGCACCGTTAGGATGCTCGCATGGCCAAGGCTGTCGTCGATCCTCAGGAACTCCGCCGCTTCGCCCACGACCTGAAGAAGTTCAACGGCGAGCTCCAGGCGGGCCTGGGCACGCTCGGCGCGCGCATGGGCACGCTGCAGCAGACCTGGCGCGACCAGGAGCAGCAGAAGTTCCAGGAGGAGTTCGAGCAGACCGTGAAGGTGCTGCAGAAGTTCCTCAAGGCGAGCGAGATCCACGTGCCGTTCCTGATGCGCAAGGCCGATCGCATCGACGAGTACCTGCAGCAGCGCTGACCGGGCATGGACGGCGCCAACGTCAAGTCGATCGATGCGATCACCCGCTTCAAGGCGACGATCGCGGCGGCGCGCGATGATCTCGCCCGTGCGCTCGCGGAGGCCGACAGCGACATCGATCGCGCGCAGCTCTGGATCGAGCGCGAGGCCCCGGCGTACTGGAAGCGGCAGCTGACGCTGCGCGCCGAGGAAGTCACGGTGTGCAAGAGCGCGCTCTACCGCAAGCAGGTCACGGTGAGCGCGAAGGATTCGAAGCCCAGCGTGGTCGACGAGAAGAAGGCGCTCCAGCGCGCTCAGGCCCGCCTCGCGGAGGCCGAAGCCAAGGCCAAGGCATGCAAGCGCTGGGCGACCACGTTCCAGCGCGAGGTGATCCTCTTCAAGGGCACGATGTCGGCGATGCAGACGGTCGTCGAGCGCGATCTGCCGATGGCGGTGGCGCTCATGAACCGCATGGCCGACGCGCTCGCGCGCTACGCCGCACCGGAGCCCGTCGAACTGCAGTCGATGCTCAAGGCCCTTCAGGAATCGGCGGAAAGCACGCGCCGCACGGGATCGGGCGACGCCGTCGATGCGGCGGCCTCGGTGGACGGCGATGCGGGCCCCGACGGATCGGTCGAAGCCATCCAAGGTGAGGCGTCCGGCAGCGGCGATGCACCCGCTGATGGAGGCGCCGCATGAGCGTGCAAGGAAGCAAGGCCACGATCCAGCTCGCCGTGAAGGAGGTGCGCACCAAGTGGTCGCGCACGCGCGAGGAGTGGAACGACACGGTCAGCCGGTCGCTCGAGGTCAACGTGGTCGACTCGCTTGAGGACCGTGCGCGCATGGCGATCCTCGCGCTGGAGAAGATGCAGGAAACGCTCCAGCGCATGCGCCGTGAGTGCAGCGAGTAGCCCGTACACTCGCGCGCGTGCCGCCCGATTTCATCCAGAGCAGATCGCCCTCGATGACCGAGTCGGTGGGTGCCGCGTGGGCCCTGCTGTCGGCGGCTGCGCCCCGGCGTGAGGCGTCGATGGCGCAGGCCACCGCGGAGCGAGATGACGTTCGTTTGAAGGTGGGGCGTCGCCGGCAGGCCGAGCTCGCCAAGGCGCGCGCCGACCACGAGCAGGATGTGGCCAACGCAGCCAAGGATGCGGAAGCTGCGGTGATCGCCGCCAAGGCACGCGCGGCGGAACTCACGCGTGAGCTTGCGGCGTGGGATGAGACGAGCCGCCGCCGCCTCGAAGATGCGGTCGAGTCACGTCGCCGCAAAATCAAGCATGACCTCGACCATGCGATCTGGCAGGCCGAGGCGATCCACGAAGA
>JAGWXC010000134.1 GCA_018970045.1 Planctomycetota bacterium
ATGCAGATCATCTTCCAGGACCCGGGCGGCAGCCTGAACCCGCGCATGCGCGTCGGGCGCATCGTGGGCGAGCCCCTCGAGGTGCACGGGCTGGCCTCGGGCGACGAGCTGCGCGAGCGCGTCGAGGTGCTGCTCGAGCGCTGCGGCCTGTGGCGCCAGGCGGCCGACCGATACCCGCACGAGTTCTCCGGCGGGCAGCGCCAGCGCATCGGCATCGCCCGCGCGCTCGCGCTGGAGCCGCGGCTCATCGTCTGCGACGAGCCGACCAGCGCGCTCGACGTGAGCGTGCAGAGCGAGATCCTCAACCTGCTCGCGGACCTGCAGGACCAGCTGGGGCTCAGCTACCTGTTCATCAGCCACGACATGGCGGTCATCCACCACGTGTGCGACCGGATCGCGGTGATGAAGGACGGCAGGATCGTCGAGGAGGGGACGCGCGACGAGGTGATCGGCGCGCCGAAGCACCCGTACACGCGGCGCCTGCTCCTCGCGGTGCCGGAGTGCGACCCACGCGTCGACGCGGAGAAGCGCGCCGAGCGCCGGCGCGTGCTCGCCGAGGAGATCGAGCGATGAGCGCGCACGGGCACGGGCACGGTTCCTCGCCGGGCGCGCCGCTCTCGCCCGAGCAGGCGGCGCGCAACCGCCGCATCATCGTGGCCATCGCGGTGGTGTTCGTGCTGATGAGCGTCTCCGTGTTCGTGTGGGGGATGACGATCGTGCGCGCCTCGCGCGACAAGGCGCGCGGCACCGACGCCGCGCTGCGGTCGGTGGCATGGGCGGTGCTCTGCTACGCGTCCGGCAACGGCGGCGCGTTCCCGACCTCCGACGCCGCGCTGGCGGCCGCCCCCGAGGCGGGTCCGCCGTCCGGCAAGCCGTGGCCGAGCACGCGCGACGCCGCGATGGGCGGGCTGGAGCCGGTGGCGCTCCCGGAGGCGCTGCGGACCGTGGGCATCACGTGGGGCGCGACGCCGGACGTCGTGCCGAACATCAACACCAAGGGCAACCCGTCGAGCAAGGGCATGGTCGACGCCGTCAACGGGTGGCTCGCCGAGTACGCGCGCGACCGCATGCGCGGCGCGCCCGAAGGGAGCGGATCGAAGTGAGCGCGGAGCCGAACCCGATCGCGAACGGTGCCGCGGGCAGCGCGGCGGTGGCAGGGCCGAGGTTCGTGCCGTTCGAGGCGCCGATGCGCGACCTCATGGGCGGCGCCGCGCGCCTGGAGATCCCGTGCCTCGACCACGGCTTCGTGGCGCTGGTGGACTGCATGCCGCGCCTGGCGCCCGAGGGCAAGACCGGCGACTACTCGATCGTGCAGGCCGCGCGCGTGAGCTACGGCCAGGGCACCAAGCAGGTGAGCGAGGACCGCGGCCTGGTGCGCTACCTGATGCGCCACCGCCACTCCACGCCGTTCGAGATGGTGGAGTTCAAGTTCCACATCTCGATGCCGATCTTCGTGGCGCGCCAGTGGATCCGCCACCGCACCGCGAACGTGAACGAGTACTCGGCGCGCTACTCGATCGTGCCCGACCGCTTCTACCGCCCGACGGTGGACGCCGTGCGCAAGCAGTCGAAGTCGAACCGGCAGGGCGGCGACGAGCCGATCGAGTCGGCGACGGCCGAGGAGTTCCTGGCGATGCTCGAGCGCGCGGAGGCGCTCTACAAGGACTACATGCAGCTCACCGAGAAGGGCGTCGCCCGCGAGATCGCGCGCGCGGCGCTGCCGGTGAGCGTCTACACCGAGTGGTACTGGAAGTGCGACCTGCACAACATCTTCCACTTCCTGAGCCTGCGCATGGATCCCCACGCCCAGCAGGAGATCCAGGACTATGCCCGGGCGATGTACGACATGCTCAAGCCGATCGTGCCCCAGGCGTGCGAGGCCTTCGAGGATTACCGGCTCGAAGCCATGCACCTGACCCGGCTCGAAATCGAATCCATGCGAACCGGCGCGCCGCTGGCAACGCAGAACAAGCGCGAGCAGGCCGAATGGGACGAGAAGCGCCGTCGGCTCGGTCTCGCCTGAGTCTCGCGTGTGCCCCGGGGCGTTGCCCGAGGCGCAGCCCGCCAGAGGTCCGCAGTCCATCGAATCGATCCGGTCGTTGGTCCAGGTCCGCCGTCCAGGGAACCCATCCATGCAAAGCAGACTCGCCGCGTTCGTCGGTGCCGTGCTGGCACTCGTCGCCATCCAGGGTGCCTTCGCGCAGGCACCCGCCAAGCCCGCACTCGCCATTGCGCAGCCAAAGGTGTCGCCGGCCGCCACCGATGGCGCGGCGCAGCGAGGCCAGCCGGTCGAGCTGAGTCGGCTGGTCAATTCGTTCGCGGCGCAGCTGATCCCCGAGTTCATGGCCACCGGCCGCTTCCAAGCGGTCGCTCGCAGCGACATGGATGCCCTGCAGAAGGAGCAGGACTTCACCGGCAGCGGCAACGTCGATCCCAACGATCCCGAGGCCGCACAGCCCGGTCGCATCAAGGGCTCGCGGCTGCTGCTCGTCACGACGATCGACGACTTCCAGGATCGCGAGGAGCGCGCGACGTTCCCCGGTGTCGACCAGGCGATGACGCGCCGAACCGTGCGCCTGACGGCAAGCGCGACGCTCTACGACAGCTCGACCGGTGCCGTGCAAGCGAGCGTGACGGGCGAGGGATCGGCGAACACGGTGCTCGCTGATCCGAGCGGCCGCGAGGTGCGCGGGGGCGCCGTGACCGAGCCGATGGTGCGGGACGTGGCCGTCGCGCTGGCCAAGGACCTGGCCAAGCGCGTGATCGCTGCCCTGCCCGCCGATGGCGCGATGGGTGGTCCTGGCGGTGCTGGCAGCATGGCCGAGCAACCGCTGCCCGATCGCCCGCTGCGGACGGCTGTCTTCGTGAAGGACCGTGCCGCCGTGCCGGCGGACAAGGTCATGGTGATGAACGACTTCATCGTCGCGGGTCTCGATCCGCGGCGCTTTGCGGTGATGAGCCGCGAGGACCTGCTCAACGCCGTCGCGCGCTTCGCGACCCAAGGCGAGAACGCCGGCACGGAGACCGATCCGCAGAAGCAGCTCGACCGCATCCTCAGCGACGAGGCCAATGCGCTCTCGCTCGCGAGGGCCATGGGCGCCGAGGCCATGCTGCTCGCGAGCCTGTCGTCGTACCAGCCCTCCACCAGCGACTTCAAGGGGCAGGGCATTGAGAGCAAGGCCACGACGTGGACGCTCACGGTGACGTATCGCCTGTCCGGCGTCGGCACCGGGCTCGTGTACGGCGCGGGCATCGCGCAGCAGTCATCGGTCGTGCGTGAGACGCCTGGCCTGAAGCAGGAGGTCAATCCGCTCGATGCGCTCATCCAGCGGTGCGGCGCGCAGGTCGCACAGGATGCCTCGACCAAGGCAGCGACGAATGCGGCCTTCGCGGCCGCGGTATCGCCGGCCAGCGGCATCGTGATCCGTGCCGTCATGCAGGACCTGCGCGTGCCGGGCATCTTCCTCGACCAATCGAATGGTCAGTACGTCGTCTCACGGACCGACTACGACCTGGCGCCAGTGGCCGCGACGGTCGAGGTCGATGGCTTCGTGGTCGGCCAGCAGGGGCAGGCGCTCGACCTGACGCCGGGCCCGCACAAGGTGCGGGTGAGCGGCTCGGGCTTCGAACCGTGGGAGCGCAACGTGCTCGTGAAGCCGGGCATGCAGCTCGAGGTCGGCCTGCGCATGACGCCCGAGGCCTTCGCGCGCTGGCAGCAGCAGGCCGCGTTCCTCGAGGGACTCAAGCGTGGCCAAGCGCTCAATGACGCCGAGGTCGATCGCATTCGCGCGATGGCGGACTTCATCCGCAACTCGCGCATGGTCATCGACCAGCAGTCCAACATCAAGGTCGACACCAACGAAGCCCCCACGCTGGTTCCTGCACCGTGGTGGCCCTTCGGCGGTGGCGGTGCCGTGCCGGTCGTGCCCGTCCCCTGAGGTCCGTGCGCATGCCGAGCAGGCGCGCCAGGCGGTGGTCGATGCGGGTGATGGCTCTTGGAGCCGTGCTCCTGTCGGCGTGCAGCCACAACCATCGCATGCGCGAGGTCGATGCCGCCTTCGCGCAGGCAGACTGGACCAAGGCGGCCGACCAGATGCGCCAGGTCGAGCAGGAATTCGCCAAGGACAGCGTGAATGCGCTCGTCTTCCATCTCGAGGCGGGCGAGGTCCTGCAGTCGGCGGGCGACACGGGCGGAAGCGTGCGCAGCCTCGATGCTGCCTATGCGATCGCCCGGCCGTACCTCGATGAGAAGGCCGAGATCAGCATCAGTGCCGAGGCCGCGGCGCTCGTGACCAACCAGACCGTGCGGCCGTTCCGTGGCCGACCGATCGACCGCATCATGATGAATGCGCTGCAGGCGATCAACTACTGGTCGGTCGGACGCGTGGCCGAGGCGGGCGTGGAACTCAACCGCGCCTGGCTTTGGCAGCAGGATGCCGTGGAGCGCAACGCCAAGCGCATCAAGGAGCTTCAGGCCAAGGTCGATGAGCGCGCGCGGGCGAGCAGCTACAACGTCACGGCGGCCCAGCGTGATCCGGTGTTCAGCTCGCAGGCGAGTGCGGCCTATGCGCCCGTGCGCGCCATGCAGGGCTACGCCGACTATGCGGTGCCGTACGTGACCTTCCTGCGCGGGGCGTGGTTCTGGTCGACGGGTCAGCCGAGCGATCTTGACCAGGCTCGCCAGTCCTTCGAGCGCGTGGCGGGCATGCTGCCCGAGGCCGATCGCGCCCACGCGATGGCCGATCTTGCCATGGCCGAGGCCGCGCTTGCGGGGCAGGGCGTTCCTGACATGGCGTGGGTCGTCCTCGAGAGCGGGCTGGCACCGAGCCTCAAGGAGCTGCGCATCGACATCCCGCTCTTCATCGCGGAAGTGCCCTACGTGGGCGCCGCCTTCCCCGAGCCTGTCTTCCGGCAGATGGGTCCGGCGGGCTTCACCGTGACCGCGGGGGACCAGAGCGTTCGATCGACCCTGCTCACCGACATCGACTCAGCCTGGGGGCGGCAGTTCAACGACGAGCTCCCCGCCGTCATCACGGCCACGCTGCTCTCCAGCGCAACCAAGGCGATCCTGACGTGGCAGCTGCAGGAGCACTTGGGCACGTGGGGCGCCGTCGCCGGTGCGCTCTACCAGGTCGGCCTGAACAGTGCTGACCTGCGGACGTGGACCACGCTGCCCAAGCGCGTGCTCTCGGCGCGCGTGCCGGTGCCGCCCGACCGGCGCATCACGATCACCGTCGATGGCGGCGAGACCATCGGTCCCATCGAGTGCCCCGTCGGGCACGCCACGATCGTTCATTTGCGTGGGACGGCAGCGGGCCGTCCATGCGCCGTCCGTACACTTGGAGGCATCCCATGACCAGCCGCGTCCTTGCGTCGAACGCCCTCGTTGCCCTGCTCCTGTCGCTGGGCTGCAACACCACGAACACCTACACATCCAACGGCAACGGCGGCTACACCAGCGTCGTCACCAACGGATGGCTGGCCTACAAGGCCACGGTCGACAACGTGCGCGAAGGCAAGCTCGACGATGGCACCATGAAGGTGCAGATCGACGTACGGAGCGACCAGCTCAATCCCCAGCGCTTCAACTACCTCTTCGAGTGGTACGACGCGCAGGGCATGAAGATCGACTCGGCCACGGCGACGTGGCAGAACCGCTTCATCAAGCCGCAGGAGACGATCACGCTCAGCGCCGTCGCGCCCACCCGGACCTGCTCGCGCTGGGTGCTCAAGCTCAGCGACGAGAAGCAGCCCTTCACCCCGAACAACTGAGTCGCCACGCCAACCCCACCACGGAGCACCTCATGCACCGCACCGCCATCATCGTTCCCGCCGCACTCGCCGTGCTTGCCGGTTGCCAGAACGCGCAGTACCAGGATCCGCAGGGCACCACGCTCATCGTGAGCCTGAACAAGGTCGACATCCAGGATTTCGCGAGCGCCGCCGATGCCATGGTCAATTCCATGGTCGAGGCCGGCGTGCTGTCGAAGGCCGCGCACCAGCCCGCGCTGCTGGGGATCAGCAAGGTCGAGAACCGGACCGACACGCAGTTCGACACCGACGAGCTCGTCAAGAAGATCCGCGTGGCCCTGCTCAAGGGCGGCCGTGCGCAGGTCACGCAGCAGCTCACGCTGGGCAACGCCAAGGAAGACCCGCTCGGCGACCAGGCCAACCAGATGAAGCGCTTTCAGGACGGCACCGACCGCCAGCCGATCGAGTTGCCTGACTTCACCCTCAGCGGCAAGATCCTCTTCGATCGAACGAAGGCCGGCAGCACGCGGCAGGTGGCCTACATCTTCCAGATGTCGCTCGTCGACACCGCCACCAACCGGGTGGTGTGGGAAGACGAGAAGACGATCGTGAAGCAAGGCAACCAGAACCAGGTCGGGTTCTGATCCGGTCATGAACACTGTCAAGAGCGCACTTTTTGCAGTGCGCCGTTGAGTCGTGGCGTTTCCGGACTACGCTTCCGGCGCCGAGATGCCGTTGGAACCCGGCTGAAAGGTCGCGCCATGCGCAGTGCTTCCGGAGCAGTGATCGCATCCATCGTCGTTGCCATCGGTACCTG
>JAGWXC010000135.1 GCA_018970045.1 Planctomycetota bacterium
AGGTCTTGATGTCGAGCGCACCCGGAGGGGTGGGCGCCGGGTAGCCCTCGGGCAGCGGGGCTTCGATGAGGCAACGACCGGACCGCCACGTTTCGCCGTCGAGGTTCGATTCGACCTTGAGGTCGCCACCGACGCGGATCGTGGCGCCAATCTTGGGGGCTTCGGTCGGCGCGGCCACATCCTTCGCAGCCCAGGCCTTTGCTGCAGCCTCCTGGGCTGCGGCATCGTCGCCCAGGGCTGCAGGCGAAGGTGCGGATCGCGATCCGTCGGTCGCGCAGGCGATCGCGCACAACCCGGTCGAGATGATGGACAGCACGATCTGGACGGCTCGCTTCATGCCTCTGGCTTCGTCGCTGGAGCCCGCCCGATTCACCCCCTGCCGTCATAATGCCCCGATGCAGCCAGCCCAGGCGATCGATTGGTCGTACGCACCTGCCCCCGAGACCTTCCCGGTTGAGCTGGCACCCGAGCACGGGCTCTTTATCGGCGGCAATTTCGTCGATCCTCGCTCGCGCAAGCACTTCGACACGATCGATCCAGCCACCGAAAGGAAGCTCTCTCGCGTCGCCGAGGCCGGCAAGGCCGATGTCGACGTGGCGGTCAAGGCCGCACAGAAGGCCTTCAAGGGCTGGAGCCGGATGCGGCCCGCCGAGCGGGCGGGCTACCTCTTCCGCATTGCGCGACGAATCCAGGAGCGTGCGCGCGAACTTGCGGTGCTCGAGTCGATGGACAACGGCAAGCCGATCAAGGAAACGCGCGATGTCGATGTGCCGCTCGTGGCGCAGCACTTCTTCCACCACGCCGGGTGGTGCGACAAGCTCGCGCATGCGGTGCCCGGCGTCGATCCACGTCCCATCGGCGTCTGCGCGCAGGTGATCCCTTGGAACTTTCCCTTGCTCATGGCGGCGTGGAAGATCGCGCCGGCGCTCGCTTGCGGCAACACGGTCGTGCTCAAGCCCGCTGAGACCACGCCGCTCACGGCGCTGCGCCTTGCCGAGATCCTGCAGGAAGTCGACCTGCCGCCGGGCGTCGTGAACATCGTCACGGGTGCAGGCGAGACGGGGCGACTGCTCGTGGAGCACCCGGGCGTGCAGAAGGTCGCCTTCACCGGCAGCACCGAGGTCGGCAAGCGCATCGCGCGTGCGTGCGCGGGCACCGACAAGCGGCTCACGCTCGAACTGGGCGGCAAGAGCCCCAACATCATCTTCGCCGATGCGCCGATGGACCAGGCGATCGAAGGCATCGTCAACGGCATCTGGTTCAACCAGGGCCAGGTCTGCTGCGCGGGCAGCCGGCTGCTGGTCGAGGAGAGCGTGGTCGACGAGGTGATCGGCCGACTCACCCACCGCATGCGCAGCCTTCGCGTGGGCAACCCGCTTGACAAGAACACCGACGTCGGCGCGATCAACAGCCGTGCGCAGCTCGAGCGCGTGAACAGCTTCATCGAGTGCGGCGTGCGCGAGGGCGCCGACCGCATCGTCTGCTTCGATGGCGCGCTCCCCGACACGGGCTACTGGGTCGCGCCCACGCTCTTCCGTGGTGTGCAGCCTGCCCACACGATCGCGCGCGAGGAGATCTTCGGGCCCGTGCTCACCGTGCTCACGTTCCGCACGCCTGATGAGGCCATCGCGCGCGCGAACGACACCAACTATGGGCTGAGTGCGGGCGTGTGGACCAGCCGTGCGAGCAAGGCCTACGAGGTCGCCGCGGGCATGAAGGCCGGCGTCGTGTGGCTCAACACCTTCAACCAGTTCGATGCAACGAGCCCCTTCGGCGGGTTCAAGGAGTCGGGCTTCGGCCGCGAAGGCGGCCGTGCCGGTCTGGCGGCGTATCTCGCCTGAAAGGAACCACCATGGCCACCGTGACCAAGACCTGGAAACTCTTCATCGGCGGCGCGTTCCCGCGCACCGAGAGCGGACGCACCATCAAGGCCGTTGCCGGAGGCACGGTGCACCATCTGTGCAAGGCCAGCCGCAAGGACCTGCGTGATGCGGTCGAGTCCGCTCGTGGAGCGCAGGCCAAGTGGGCATCGTCGACCGCGTACCTGCGCGGGCAGATCCTCTACCGGCTCGCCGAAATGCTCGAAGCTCGCCGCGGCGAGTTCGTCGAGGCAATCCGTGCAACGAGCCGCGTGACGCCGCGCAAGGCCAAGGCCGAGGTCGAGGCCTCGATCGAGCATGTGGTGAGCTTCGCCGGCTGGACCGACAAGATTGCCATCGTGCTTGGATCGCAGAATCCCGTGGCTGGACCGTTCTATACCTTCACGGGCATCGAGGCGACGGGCGTGGTCGGCGTGCTCGCACCTGATGAGTCACCGCTGCTCGGGGCACTGGCACTTGCCTGTCCGGCCCTGGCCGCCGGCAACGCGGTCGTGCTCGTTGCGAGTGAGCGGCACCCGATTCCCGCGCTGGTCCTGAGCGAGGCCTTGGCCACGAGCGACGTGCCCGGTGGCGCGTGCAACATCCTGACAGGCGACCATGCGGAGCTCGTGCCCGCCATGGCGACGCACCGCGACATCGATGCGATCGTGGCTGCAGCGAAGGGCAAGCATGCCGTGGCCCTCAAGGCCGGTGCCGCCGAGAACATGAAGCGCGTGACGATCGTGGATCCGTCGAGCGACTTCACGGATGCGCGCTGGCGCTCGCCGGTTGCCTTCCGAGGCGTGACCGAAGCGAAGACGGTCTGGATGCCCTCGATGGCGTGAGGCTCACTCGCCCGGCTTGGCGGCCGCGGCGGGGTCTGAGGGTGGGGTCACGGGCGGCGTGGTGGCTTCGGGCTTGCCAGTCCGGCCCGGTCGGCCCGCTCCGCTTGAAGCATCGGCACCCGCGCGCGCTTCGCGGCTGTCGGCCGCGGGTGGGTTGACCGACTCCGGCGAAAGCTGGCTCGTGATCTCGTCGGCTCGCGGCTCGCGCAGCAGCACGACGTCGCCGGCAGCAAGGCCATCCACGATCTCGGCATCGACCTCGCTCGTTCGGCCCACGCGCACGAGCTTCTGCGCGAAGCCGCCGCCATCGGGCACGTAGACGAAACTCGCGCGGCCCTTGCGGAAGACCGCCTGCACCGGCACGCTGAGCGCCTCACGCACCTCGTCGAGCAGGATCTGCGCCTTGCAGCGCATGCTCGGCTTGAGCGCCAGGTCATCGCGCTGCTCAAGCGCCACGCGGACGGTGTAATCGCGGCGATTCGGATCGCGCCAGCCGCCGCTCTCGGCGAGCACGCTGACCCCGAGCACGTCACCTGAGATTGGCACGCCCGGCGACGCATCGCTGAAGACCGTCACGCGCTGGCCGGGCTTGATGCGGCCCGAGAGCGCCTCGCTCACCTTGAGGTTGGCGACCATCGCGCTCGTGTCCGGCAGGATCATCACGAGTTCGTTGGGCTTGAGCTCGGTACCGGCCTGCGGCGGCGGCGTCTCGCTGCCGCGCCCCCAGCCGCCTGACTCGAGGCTGCTGGCGTAGACCACGAGCCCGTCGCTCGGTGCGTTCACGGTGCAGTAGGCGATCTGCTGCTTGGTCTGGTCGAGCCGTTCCTGGGCGGTCTGTTGCTTGAAGCGCGCGCTGTCGAGCTCGGTGCGCGCCTTCACCAGTTCCGCGTCCTTCTTCTGCTCGGTGCGGCCGCGCTCGGCGCGGGCCTGATCGAGATCGCTCTTCTTCTTCGCCTCGTCCTGCGGGTACTGGAACTCGTCGTAGACCTTGATGTCGATTTCAGCCTGCTTGACCTTGGCGTTCGCCTGGATCAGCGCGACACGGTCCTTCTCGTAGTCGTCGCGGCTGATGAAGCCCTTCTCGACCAGGCTCTTCGCTTCGTCGAAGCGCTTGGTCAGGCGTTCGGCATCGATGCGGTTGGTCTCGAGCGCGGTCGCCAGCTCTTGGCGCTTCTTGACCACGTCGCCGTTGAGCCAGCCCTGGAAGCCCAGATCCGCCATGCGCACGGCGACGTCGGCCTTGTCGAGTTCGCTCTGCTTTTCTTGCTCCTTGATGGAGAGGTTCTGCTCTGCGGCGATCACTTCGCCCTGTGCGGTCTTGAGCTTGTCCTCGGCATCCTTGAGCTTGGTGATCAGTTCTTCCTCGGCGAGCTTGATCAGGAGGTCGCCAGCGGCCACGCGCTTGCCTTCGGGCGCGATCTCCGTGATGATCGATCGGCCCTCGAGCTTGTTGCGGACTTCGATCTTGCGCAAGGCAGCGAGTTCCCCGCTCACCGGCAGCACGACATCGAAGCTCCCTTGGCGCGCCGTGGCCCGGTCGCCACCCGGCGATCGAGCGGTGGGTGCCGACCACTCTGACGAGCCCGAGTCATCGCTGCGACGCCCGACGAGGAGCACGCCCGTGATGGCCACGGCGGCCACACCGAGGATCGCGAAGCTCGCGAGGCGGATGCGCTGCCACGGCGTGGAGGTTGGGGTTTCGTCGAGGGACATCGTCGGTGCAGGGTAGGTCGGCGATCGGCGGGTCGGTTCAGGAATTCGCTGGTGGCGCGGCAGGTGCCGTGGACGGCGGCTGCACCGTGGGCGCCGGCGGGGCGGGCAGTGCGTTCACCGGGTTGGGCATGAGCTCCGCGGTGCGCAGATAACGGACATCGAGGCCCTTCGGCGGCATCAGGCCGCCATCCTGCGAGACCCGCAGCTGGCCGGTCGAGTTGAGGTAATTGAGGATCGCGACCTGGAGCTCGCGGCGCGCACGGTCGCGGTCGTTGAGCGCACGCACGAGCGCATCCACGGTCTCGGTGCGGTCACGCGGCGTGGCGCGGTCCGGGGCGGCGTCGATCGACTCCTGCCGCTGCTGGGCGATCCCGATGTTGCGCTCCTGCAGCTGCAGTGAGAAGAGGCTGCGCTCGATCGCGCGGGTGGCCTGCCGCACCTGCACGCTCACGGTGTCGCGCGTGTTGAAGAACGTGCGCTGCACCTGCTCCTGCCGCAGCTGGGCCTGGCGCAGCGCGATGCGCTCGTCGACGCGGTCGAGCGGGACCTCGATGTTGATGCCGACGGTGTAGTCGTCGAACGACCCATCCAGCTGGACGCCGTTGAAGAAGTCGGGATCCTGCAGGAAGTCGATCCGTGCAGCGAGGTCGACCGCCGGCAGCAGGCCGTTGCGGGCCAGCTCGACCAGCCGTTTCACGTCATCGACCTGGTCGCGGCTGTTCTGAAGGTCGAGCCGCAGGTCGAGCGCCATCTGCACGGCCACCTCGCCGTCGATCACCGGGGGCTGCATGTCGAGCAGCTCCGTCTCGACCTCGAGCAACTGGTCGGGCGGCAGGCCGATGCGCACCTTGTAGCGATCGACCGCGAGCTTGAAGGCTTCCTCCTGCGTGGCCAGGCGATCGACCGCGAAGAGCGCGTTCTGCTTGGCCAAGTCAGCTTGGAAGGGCACCTGCCGGCCGCTGGCCACGAGCGCATCCTCGCGGTCCACGATCGCCTTGAAGCGCAGGATGCTCTGCTTGGCATTGTTGATCTGCAGGCGCTGCACGACCAAGCCCATGTACTCATCGACCAGGCTCACGTAGAAGCGGCGGCGGAAGTCTTCGAACGCGCGCGCGGCATAGATGGTGTTGCGCTGCGCCTGGATGAGCGGTTCCTGCGCCACAAGCCCGGCGCCCTTGAGGAGCGGTACATCGAGCGCGAAGAACGCCTCGACGCTGTCCTGGCCGGCGATCGTCGCATCGCTCAGGTTGTCGGCGACCTGGGCGAGGATGTTGGCGCTCACCTGGCCACCGTAGGGCAGCTTCTGCGTGACCTCGAACTCGTTGACCAGTTCGAGCGCCAGGGCGTTGGTGCTGCCGGTCGATGGGTTCAGGATGTCATCGCCCGAAATGTCGACCGACTGGAACTGCGGCGAGATCGTGTCGAAGATGCGAGGCGTCCACTCGTTGGTCTCAAGCAGGAGCGACAGGCAGGCGAGCAGGTACTGCTCCTCGGCGTTGCGATACTCGACGCTGGCCGTGAACGCCTGCTTGATGGCGCCGCCGAGGTCGAGCTTGACCAGCGTGGTGCCGGCGGCCGGCGTGGCGGCATCGGCGATCACCTTCTTGGGATCAAACGGCGGCCGCTCGCGGGCGGTGTAGTTCAGCTCCGAGGCCTCGGGGTTGAGCGTCGGTGGCGTGCGCAGTCCCGGTGTGTCGTCGTAGGCGTTCGGGTTGCCATCGGCCTTGCGATCGCGGATCGACGGCACGTTGGACTTCTCGCCGATCTCGGCGCTCGCCTCGCGGATGCGCTCCTCGGTCTGGCGGTCGATCGCCTGCATGCCGCTCTCGCACGAGGCGAGCGCAAGCAGCGTGGGGGCGACGAGGATGGCGGCCAGTCGGCGCATGGATGAGGGAAACGATCGGAGCGATCCTGCATTCGACCGCAAACGCCCGTTGGAGCCAAGATCATCGGTTATTGCGCCCGGTACGGTACGAGGATCCGCGGGAAATCCTTCCACGGCCGCGGACAGCACCCAAGGAGCGGCCATGAGCGACACGGTGAACGAGGACTGCACCGACCTCGATGCCCATCGGGCTGGCGACCGCGAGGCCTTCACGCGGCTGGT
>JAGWXC010000136.1 GCA_018970045.1 Planctomycetota bacterium
CCTTCCTGCATGATGTCGCGCCCGTGCGCGCGCGCGATCAGCACGCCGAAGGGCACGCTGCCGGATGCGAATGCAACCAAGGCCATCAGGAGCATGGCACGATGCTACGGCGGCGCGGCATGGCCTTCAGGAGCGCCAGAGCTCACCGAGCCCGCGATGCACGGCCCATCGGTTGGTCGTGGCTCGCAGTTCCGCGGCGAAGCCCATCGCAACCACCTGCGGTCCCTCGAGCTCGGCCTCGAGGCCATCTGCATCGATCCACAGATGCACCAGCCTCACGCCTTGCCGCTCCGCCAGCGCTTCCGCCGCGGCACGCACGGTCTCGCGGACCTCGTGGTCGGCGAGCGCGCGGGGCAGGGCGTGAAGCGCCACGGCGGCCATCGTTCAGAAGACGGCGCTCGGCTCGCGGGACGCACGGGGTGCATGCGTACCGTCGCCGAAGCTGGTCCCGATCGCGCGCGCGGCCGACACGAGCGGGTGGTCGACCGGCACAAGGCGCTGCTTCCCCGCCGAGGCCATGAGGTCGATGTCGCTGAAGATGTTGTTCTGGCGCACGACGAGCCGGTTGCGCGCTCCATCCATGAGCATGGCGATGGCGTGGTAGCCGAAGTGCGTGGCCAGGATGCGGTCGGCCGCGATCGGCGTGCCGCCGCGCACGATGTGACCGAGGTTCGTGCTGCGCACATCCGCCGTGGTGCGCTTGGCCAGTTCCTGCGCGACCCACGCGCCGATGCCGCCGAGCCGCACCGGATCGGGGCTCGTGGGATCGATCTGGCGGATCATCTGGCTGCCGCCCTTGGGCATGGCGCCCTCGCCGACCACGATGATCGCGAAGCCAGGTCCGTGCGCCACGCGCCGATCGATGTATTCGCACATCGTGTCGAGCTCGAACGGGATCTCGGGGATCAGGATGATGTCGCTGCCGCTGGCCACGCCCGCGGTGAGCGCGATCCACCCCGCGTTGCGGCCCATGACCTCGCAGACCATCACGCGGTGGTGGCTGTCCGCGGTCGAGTGCAACTTGTCGAGCGCCTCGGTCGCGGTCGCGACCGCCGTGAGGAAGCCGAAGGTGATTTCGGTGCCGTGGAGGTCATTGTCGATCGTCTTGGGGACGCCGATGATGTTGATGCCGGCATCGACGAGTCCTGTCGAGGCCGCCATCGTGCCGTCGCCGCCGATCACGACGATCGCGTCGAGGCCGTGCCGCTCGACCGTGGCGATGCACTGCTGCGTGCAGTCGGCGAAGACCGGGGAGCCATCGGGGTTGCGGCCGATGGCCCACTTGCGGGGGTTGCACTTGTTGTTGGTGCCCAGGATCGTGCCGCCGCGCGTGAGGATGCCCGACACGTCGGCGAAGCTCAGCGCATGCACGCGATCCTCGATCAGGCCTTGGAAGCCATCCTCAATACCGAAGACCTGGATCCCGTGCTGGAGCATGGCGGTCTTCGCGACCGCGCGGATGACGGCGTTGAGTCCGGGGCAGTCGCCGCCGCCGGTGAGGATGCCGATGCGATTGATCTGGGACGGGCTCATGGGAGTCCGGCGATGGTAGCGGGGGGCGCGATCGCTTTCGCTACCATCGCCGTCATCCCATGAAGGAGTCCACCGTGAGCGAGCAGCCCTCGGGCGAGCAGGAAGATCCATCGGTCCTCGTGGCCGCGCGCCGGGCGAAGCTCGAGCGGTTGCGCAGCGAACTCGGCGTCGAGCCGTTCGGGCAGCGCGTCGACGGCATCGCGCCGCTGGCCGCCGCCCGCGCCGAGTTCGACGAGGCTGCGCACGCCGCCTACGAGGAGGCTGCGAAGGCAGCCAAGACCGACCCTTCGGTCCGGGTGGACGATCGCCGCGCCTCGGTGACCGTGGCCGGCCGCGTCGTGCAGCACCGCGACATGGGCAAGCTCGTCTTCATGTGGCTGCGCGATCATTCAGGCGACCTGCAGGTCAGTGTTTCCAAGGCCAACGTCCCCGAGCCTGCGTTCAAGGTCGCCTCCATGGCCGATTACGGCGACCTGCTCAGCGTGACCGGTCGCGTCGGCCGCACCAATCGCGGCGAGACCTGCGTGTGGGCCGACGGCGTCACCATGCAGTGCAAGAGCCTCGAGCCGCCGCCGGGCAAGTGGCACGGCCTCTCTGATGACGAGACCCGGTACCGCCGTCGATACGTCGACATGTACGCCAATCCGGCGACCGTGCGCACGTTCCAGCTGCGCTCGCGCATCGTCAGCGCGATCCGCCGCTTCATGGAGGCACGCGGCTACCAGGAGGTCGAGACCCCGATGATGCAGGCGATGGCCGGCGGCGCCGCGGCGCGCCCCTTCGCCACGCACCACAACGCGCTCGACATGCAGCTCTTCATGCGCATCGCGCCGGAGCTCTACCTCAAGCGCCTGCTCGTGGGCGGCCTGCCCAAGGTCTTCGAGATCAACCGCAACTTCCGCAACGAGGGCGTGGATCGCAGCCACAATCCCGAGTTCACCGCCATGGAGGCGTACGAGGCGTTCGGCGACTACATGACGATGCTCGAGATGGTCGAGAGCCTCGTGCACGCGGTCGCCTGCGACGTCGCTGGCGTGCCGGAGGGTGGCCCCGTCTCGCTGCCGTTCGGCGACCTCGTCATCGACTACGCCAAGCCGTTCCGCCGCGTGCGCTACGAGGAGCTCTTCCATCAGGCCTTCGGCTTCGACATGGAGGACGAGGCGCGTGTGCGCTCGGCCGCGAAGGAACTGCACGTCGAGGGCGCCGCGACCAAGGACCTGTGGCTCGTGGTCAACGAGCTCTTCGAGGAGAAGGCCGAGGCCCTGCTCGACCCGTCGAAGCCCACCTTCGTGCTCGATTACCCCAGCGCGATCAGCCCGCTCACGCGGCCCAGCCGCAGCCGACCGGCGATTGCCGAGCGGTGGGACCTCTTCATCGCCGGCATGGAGATCGGCCCGGCCTACACCGAGCTCAACGACCCCGACATCCAGCTCGCCAAGTTCACCGAGCAGCTCAAGGGTGCCGATGAGGAAGAGAGCACCTTCCGCACGCTCGACGAGGACTTCATCACGGCGCTGCGCGTGGGCATGCCGCCCGCCGGCGGCATGGGCATGGGCATCGATCGCCTGGTCATGCTCCTGTCGAACAGCCAGTCGATCCGCGACGTCATCCTCTTCCCGCTCATGCGCGCGGAATGACCAGCGCGCACTCGTCCAACCACGACCACTGCCGACCGCGGCTCGCCCAAGGGTTCACTGCCATGACCATGACCTCGTCCCGCATCGTCCGCTCCATCGCGCTCATCGCCCTCGCGTTCGTGGCGCATCCTGCCGCTGCCGGGTGGACCACGCTCGAGGAAGCCTGGTACTCGATGACCCTCGGCGGCCAGCCCTGCGGGCATCTGCGCACCATGCTGCAGCAGGACGGGGATCTCTATCGAACGCTCTCCGAGTCCACGCTCAGCGTGGGCCGCGCGGGCGCGTCGGTCACGGTCACGATTTCGTCGACCTTCGATGAGCGCGCCGACCACACGCCGGTCGCGGCATCGCTCACGCAGTCGATGGGCGGCGCGCCCACCACGACCGAGTGGACCTTCTCGCCCACGGGCATCGAGGTCAAGGCGCAGCAGGGCGGGCGCGCCACGACCTCGACCAAGCCGCTGCCGCCCGCGGGCTGGCTCACGCCTCGCGCGGCCGATGCCTTGCGCAAGAAGGCCTTCAAGGATGGCCTGACCACGGTCGAGTTCACGACGATCGACCCGCAGAACGGCACCGCGCCCATGACCGTCAAGAGCCAGCGCACGGGCACGGGCCCACTCACGATCGATGGCAAGCAGGTCGCCGGGAGCACCTGGACCACGCGCACCTCGCTCCTGCCGATCGACACGATCGAGGAGTACGACGCCGCGGGCCTGATGGTCCGGCAGGTCACGCCCATGGCGCTCGGCAGGATCGAGGCCGTGCTCACGACGAAGGACAAGGCGCTCGGTGGCGGCGGCGTGGCCGGCGCACCGGCGGCGGCAGCCCCCGAACTGCTCGTCGCGAGCTTCATCCAGCTTGGAGCCTCGGTACCCGACCTCGACTGCGCCGAGATCGTCGTGTGGGACCTGCGCACGAAGGATGGCTCGCCGCTTGACCTGCCCGATGCGGGCGGCCAGACGACGAGCGCGATCGAGCGCGGCGAGCGCGTCACCGTGCGCCGCGGCGGCACCACGCCGGCCCCCACGGGCGATGCGCTCAAGGAGTTCCTCGAGCCGAGCCAGATGTGCGACACCAATGACATGCGCCTGAAGGCGCTGGCCAAGCGCGCGTTGCGCGGCAAGGAAGACGCTCCCGTCGCCGAGCGCGCGGAGGTGCTGCGTGCCTTCGTGCTCGAGTACATCGAGCACAAGGACCTTGGATCCGCCTTTGCGAGTGCCAGCGATGTCGCACGTTCCAAGTCTGGCGACTGCAGCGAGCACGCCACGCTGCTGGCGGCGCTCCTGAGGTGCGCGGGCATTCCCGCACGCGGCGCCACCGGGCTGGTCTATGCCGACAGCTTCGCCGGCGGCAAGCACGTCATGGGTTGGCACATGTGGACGCAGGCGGTGATCGATGGCGCCTGGGTCGATCTCGATGCCACGCGACCTGACTGCGCGTTCGATGGCGGCCACATCCTCACGGCGGTCACCGCGCTCGGCGATGGAGGCCTGGGCAGCGACCTCGGCAACGTCGTCGCGCTCATGGGCAACCTCGCGGTTGAAGGCGTCGAGGTCGGTGGCGCGCGGAAGCCCGCGCCGTGAGCCTGTCGCGGTGGCCGAGCGAGGTGCCGCGCATCGCGGCGCGTGACGCCGCGGGCCACAAGGGAACGTTTGGCCGGGTCCTGATCGTGGGCGGGTGCATGCAAGCACCGCTGGTCATGGTCGGTGGGCCCGCACTCGCCGCGCTCGGAGCGCTTCGTTCCGGATGTGGGCTCGCCGAACTGGCCATGCCTGCATCGCTGCTGGTGGCGGGGCTCACGATCGCCCCATCGGCGGTGGGTCACGCCATCGAGCTCGATGAGCGCGGTCTGCCGACGGCCCGTGCACTCACGGCACTTGCTGATCGTGCGGCCTCCACCGATGCCGTCGTCTGCGGCCCCGGGCTCGGTGCGAAGGCCGGATCGATCGTTCGATCGATCATGGCGTCAGCGCGCCGGCTGGTCCTCGATGCCGATGCCCTCAATGCGTTCGCCTCCGATGCGAGCATGCAGCCGCCGTTGGTCGTGGCGTCGGAACCGGATCTCTGCACCGGCCTGCGTGCACGCGCACCGGGAACCACCGTCCTCACGCCGCACGTCGGCGAAGCCCAGCGCCTGGCGCGCGCGTGCGGGCTCTCCGAGAGCGCCTCGGCCGCCGAGCTGTCCCGAGCGCTTGGCGCCGTGGTCGTGCTCAAGTCACACGAGACGTCGATCGCCGATGCCGCACACGCCTGGTCCGTCCGCGCGGGAACCAGCGCGCTGGCCACCGCGGGGTCCGGCGATGTGCTGGCGGGAATCATCGCGGGACTGTGGGCACAGCAGCCCGAATGTCCCGCGTTCGACGTTGCGCGCCAAGCCGTCTGCCTGCACGGCCTTGCCAGTGTGCGGTGGTCCGCATCGCAAGGCAGCGCCGGACTGCTCGCGGCAGACCTCGCCGCGCTGCTGCCCGCCGAACTCGAGCGCTGGCGGCTCGGTGATGCGCGCGCGATGCGGTAGCCTTCGCCGTTTCCCCATTCAGGACCCACCATGCCCGACCGACCTCACGTGAAGATCAAGGACATCCAGCCCGGCGCTGCCATCGCGGGCGTCTACGGCCTGCAGAACCCGCAGGTCGGCAACACCCGCATGGGCAAGCCCTTCTTCAAGACGATCCTGCGCGATGCCACCGGCGAAGTGCCGGCGCGCCTCTGGACCTTCGAGGAAGCCCGCCTGCCCGAGGTGTCGCGCACCGGCTTCGCGTGGGTGACCGGCCGAAGCGAGACCTACCAGGGATCGATCCAGATCATCCTCGAGAGCGTCGAGGCCGTCGAGGTCGACGCGGCCGATCTCGTGAACCTGCTTCCGAGCACGCCGCGCAGCATCGATGGCATGTTCGCGCGCGTGAAGGACCTGCTCGGCACGCTCGAGCACCCGGGCATGCGGGCGCTGGCCGAGGCCTACCTCGGCGATGCCGCGCTCATGGAAGGCTTCTGCCGCGCACCGGCCGCCGTCAGCGTGCATCACGCCTTCATCGGTGGCCTGCTGCAGCACACGCTGCAGTTGCTTGAACTCGCCGATCGCATGCTGCCGCTCTACCCCGAGCTCAACCGTGACCTCGTCCTCATGGGGCTCTTCCTCCATGACCTGGGCAAGGTGTGGGAGCTCGACTGGGAGCGCGGCTTCGCCTACACCGTCGATGGCAACCTGGTCGGCCACATCGTGCGCGGCGCCGTGGTCCTCGAGACGAAGGCGGCGGTCGTGCGCCGCGGCGGCGCGGAACTTCCGCGCGAAGCGGTGCGCGTGCTCATGCACATCGTGCTCAGCCACCATGGCCTGCCCGAGCA
>JAGWXC010000137.1 GCA_018970045.1 Planctomycetota bacterium
GTGATCTCACCGAGCGCCTGCGTGACGGCCTGGAGCTGGATCAGCCACGGCACGCTCGCGCGGGCACGGCCGGCATCGCCATGCTCGGGCCACGACCGACTGGCCGCGGCCCACTCGGACCAACGACCGACCAGGCCAGCCCACGCCATGCTGCGGACATCAGGATCCATCGGGAAAGCGTAGCGATCCTGCGTCGATCGCTGCGCTACCCTCCTTGCTCCCCATGAGCGACGAACTGACCCACGAATGCGGCATCGCGGCCGTCCGCCTCAAGCACCCGCTTGAGTGGTACCGGGAGCGCCACGGCGATGCACTCTGGGGTCTTCGGCGCCTGTACCTGCTGATGGAGAAGCAGCACAACCGCGGCCAGGATGGCGCCGGCATCGCGAGCGTGCGCTTTGACATGCCCGCCGGCGACGAATACCTGACTCGCCTGCGCAACGCCAAGCGCAGCCCGATCGAGCGCATCTTCGACGAGGCCACCGAGCCTGCGCGCGGGCTCGGGCCGCATGCGCTTGCCACGATGCCGATGCTCGAACTCAAGCGCGCCATGCCCATGCTGGGCGAGGCGATGATCGGCCACCTGCGCTACGGCACGCATGGCGGCCGCGGCCAGTCGATCTGCCACCCGTTCATCCGTCGTCACAGCGTGGCCGCACGCACGCTCGCGCTGTGCGGCAACTTCAACATGACCAATGCCCCCGAGCTCTTCCAGTCGCTCGTGGGCTACGGCGTGCACCCGGTGGGCGAAAGCGACACGGGGGTGGTGCTCGAGAAGATCGCGCATGCGATCGATCGCGAGCACAACCACCTGCGCGCAGCGATGGGTGCAGGCTCCCTGCGCAACCTCGAGGGCGCCGAGCTCGTCGAGGAGAGCGCGCGCCAGGTCGACTGGAAGCGCGTGCTCGAGTGGGCCGCCGAGCACTTCGACGGCGGGTACGTGCTGGCCGGCCTCGTCGGCAGCGGCGACCTGTTCGTCTGCCGGGATCCGAACGGCATCCGGCCCGCCTTCATCCTCGAGACCGATGAGGTCGTGGCCGTGGCCAGCGAGCGCCCGGCGCTGGCGGGCGTCTTCGGTGTGGACGACGCCCTCGTGCGGCCCCTGCCACCGGGCCACGCGCTCATCGTGCGCCGCAGCGGCGCCGTGCACTGCGAACGCTTCGCGCCCGAGCGGCCGCTGCGGCAGTGCTCCTTCGAGCGCATCTACTTCAGCCGCGGCAACGACCGCGACATCTACCGCGAACGCAAGGCCCTCGGCCGCAACCTGGCGCCGATCGTGCACCAGGCGCTCAACCGCCGGCTCGAGGACGCGGTCTTCAGCTTCATCCCCAACACGAGCGAGAGCGCCTACATCGGCCTGATCGAGGGGATCGAGGCGATCCAGCGCACGCACCATGCCGATCTCGCGTGGAGCCTGCTGCAGTGCGGCGAGCTCACGCGCGATCGCCTTGAGTTCCTCATGGACATCCACCCACGCGCGGACAAGGTGGCCCACAAGGACCAGAAGCTGCGCACCTTCATCACGCACGATGCTGCGCGCAAGGACCTGGTGAGCCATGTCTACGACATCACGCGCGGCACCGTGAACCCCAACGACACGCTGGTGGTGGTCGACGACAGCATCGTGCGCGGCACGACGCTGCGCGACTCGGTCATCACGATGCTCTCGCGCTTGGGTCCCGCGCGCATCATCGTCGCCAGCAGCGCCCCGCCGATCATGTACCCCGACTGCTACGGGATCGACATGAGCCACCTTGGCCGCTTCATCGCCTTCGAAGCCGCCGTGAATCTCGTGACCGCACGCGGCCAGGCCGGCGTGCTCGACGAGATCGAAGCAGCGTGCCGCGCACAGGCGGATCTGCCGGCGGCCAAGATGCGCAACCACGTGAAGCGGCTCTACGACCTCGTGACCCATCAGGAACTGTGCGCCGAAGTCGCACGGCTCATCACGCCACGCGGCGTGTCGTGGGCTGGAACGGTGGAAGTCGTCTACCAGACCGTCGAAGGCCTGCGGCAAGCCATGCCCGGCCACACCGGAGACTGGTACTTCACGGGTGATTACCCCACGCCGGGTGGTTACCGGGTCCTGAACCGCGCTTATCTGAACTGGCGCAGCGGCATCGATGGCCGGGCCTACTGACCCACGTCTCCAAGCCGCTTGACATCCGACGCGATTTGCTGTGCAATCGCCGATTCCCCAATCGAGAACATATGGCACGCTACACAGGTCCAAAGGTCCGTCTCTCTCGCCGCGTCGGTGTCCCCATTGCGGATACCCCGAAGCACACCGCCAAGCGGCAGCTGACGCCTCCCGGCCCGCACGGTTTCCGTGGCAAGCGCCCGAAGCCCTACGGCATCCGCCTGGATGAAAAGCAAAAGCTCAAGTTCCACTACTGCGTGATGGAGCGTCAGTTCCGCCGCATGCTGGCGGAAGCGGGCGCGAGCAAGGGCAACACCGGTGAGGTGCTGCTGCAGATGCTCGAACGTCGTCTCGACAACGTCGTGCGTCGCGCCGGCTTCGGCCGCACCATCTGGGCCGCTCGCCAGATCGTGGCCCACGGCCACGTGCTCGTGAACGGCAAGAAGGTCGACCGCCCGTCGTTCCCGGTCAGCCCCAACGACGTCATCTCGATCAAGAAGGAGAACGTCCAGAAGCTCGTTCGCGAGACCATGGAATCGCTCGCCGGCCACGTCACGCCGGGTTGGATCGAGGTCAACCCCGCCGAGCTGACGATCAAGGTGCTCGTGCTCCCCTCCTCGGAGCAGGTCCCCTTCGACGTCAACACCAACTTCATCGTCGAGTTCTACCGCTGAACCCGGCGACAGCCGCAAGCCCCGAGGGCGTGGACGAGTTCCGTCCGCGCCCTCGTTCGTTTCCGCGATAGATTCCATGCCCCGGCAGGCCACGCCGCCTGCCCTCCGAGGCCCAGAACCATGTTGAAGCTCTTCCGCAAGAACCAGCGCTTCGTCAGCATCGCCATGGCAGGGTTCATGATCCTGCTCCTCGTGTCGTGGCTCCTGACCGACAGCAGCACGAACATCGTGGACAACCTGCGCATGAACACGACCACCTGGGCCGTGTCCGACGGGGAGTCGATCTCGGCCAGCGAGCTCAACGACACCATCGCGGAGATGCGCGTGCTCGAGGGCCTGGGCGACCGCACGATCGCCGGTATGGGCGTGCTCAAGGAGCCCGGCTACTGGTACCTGCTGGTCAAGGAAGCCAAGGCCTCGGGCCTGATCCCGCCGCAGCAGGAAACGCTGCGCCAACTCTCGATGACGCAGATGCCCGATGGCGTCACGCCCGAGGGCTTCGTGGCCACGCTTGCCTCGCGCGCGCAGACGAGCCAGGAAACGGTGCTGACCACGCTCGCCAAGCTCACCGGCGTGCAGCGGCTCATCGCTTTGGTCGCGAGCTCCGGCCGCATTAGCGACGAGCGCCTGCGCCGCGCCGCCGCCGAGATGACCATGACCATGGACGGCGATGTGCTGATCCTGGATGCCGGCAAGATCGCCGGCATCGACGCCCCGGTACCCGACGCCGCCGCGCTCGAGGCCCAGCTCAAGGCCCACGGCAACACCGAGAAGGGCCAGGGCGAGAAGGGCTTCGGCTACCGACTGCCCAACCAGCTCAAGCTCGAGTGGATCGTCATCCCCGCTGCCACGATCAAGGCCAAGCTCGAGCAGAGCCCTGCGCTCTCCAACGTCGAGCTGCGCAAGTACTGGATCGAGCACGAGGCGGAGTTCAGGGCCAAGGAAGCCATCTCGGCCACGCCGATGACCTTCGACAGCCAGCGCGATGCCGTGCGCGAGAAGGTGCTTGGCCAGCTGCTCGATGCCGAACTCGCCTCGATCTCGAAGTTCGCCACCGACCGCGTGCAGATGGACCTGCGCAGCGTGCCCAGCGCGGGCGGCTACTGGACGCTGCCGGCCGACTGGTCATCGAAGGCCGTGACCATGGCGGCGCTCGGGCAGGAACTCGCCCAGCGATTCGGCATCGATGCCCCCGCGGTGCAGACCTCGGGCGAAGGCTGGATCGAAGTTGCCGACATCGCCGCGATCCCCGGCATCGGCACGGCCTCGAGCAAGCGCGTTGGCGCCAGCGACGTGAAGGTGCAGCAGCTCGCCACGGCCCTCAAGGAATTCGGCGGCTCGCCGACCCTGCCGACGCAGCGCGGGGTGGCGTTCCCCACGCTCGCCGATCCGACGTCGCGCGATCTCTTCGTGGTCCGCGTGACCGAGGCCCAGCCCGCCCGTGCGGCGACGGCCGTGGATGAGGTTCGTGCAGACCTGGAAGCCGACTTGAAGCGCGTGGCGGTCTATGACATCCTCGCCACGCGGCTCGAGGCGCTGCGCCAGACGGCCGCCACCGAGGGCCTGGGCGCGGTGGGCGTGGCCTACGGCGCGGTGTCGCAGCCCTTCCAGGCGCTGAGCGAAGTGAACACGCAGTTCCTGCAGTTCGGCATGCGCATGGGCATGGCGATCCCGGGACTTGGCAACGACGAGACCGCGATGAGCGCGCTCGTGAAGGCCGCGATGGCGCTGCCCACCGACAAGCCCGTGGCCGATGCACCGGCGCTCGACCGCACGGTCGTGGTGGCGCTGCCGGACCGGCTCGCGGTCATGGTCGCGCAGCTGCGTGGCATCGATCGCATGGACCGCGCCGAGTACGAAACGCTGGCCATGGGCGGTCGCCTGCGCGGCATCGCCATGCAGGACGAAGTGAAGGACATGCAGGAGCTCTTCTCCTATGCGGCGCTCAAGCGCCGGCACAACTTCACCACGATGGCTGAGGTCGTCGCCGAACCAGCCGTCGCCGATCCGGGCACGCTTGGCACCACCGAGGGCCTGGGCACGGGGGGCTCGAAGTGAGCGAACCGCTGCCCCAGATCGCCTTCGACCACTTCGCCAAGGTCGACCTGCGCGTCGCCACGGTGCTCAGCGCCGAGCCGCACCCGAACGCCGACAAGCTCCTGAAGCTCCGCTTGGATGACGGCACCCCCGAAGGTCGGCAGGTCTGCGCAGGCATCAAGGCCTGGTACGACCCGGCCAGCCTCGTCGGCAAGCAGGTCGTGATCGTGGCGAACCTCGAACCTCGAACGCTTCGCGGCGAGATCAGCCACGGCATGATCCTGGCCGCCAGCGACCTGAAGGCCGAGGCCGCCCCGGCAGCCGATGGCGCGAAGCCCGGCCCCGACGAACGCAACGTCGTCGTGCTGTCGGTCGAGAAGCCCGTCAAGGCCGGCAGCCGCGTGAGCTGAGCTCGCGCGACTGCTTCCGCGACTTCTTCCGCAACTGCTCCCACGCCGGGGCGTCACCTCATCGGTCGCGCCCGCCAGCGGGTCTCTTCCTCACGCCACGCCGACCGCGGCCGCATCGCGGTCGCTCAGCATGCCGCCATCGGAACGCTGGCGCACGGTGCCGTCGTGGCGCCAGGAGCGCTCGCACCGCGGCTCGTTGCGCAGGTCGGTGATCGACACCGCACCTGCCCCGCCGAGGCTCACGCGCGAGACGCCGAAGAGATCGGCAAGGTCAGCCTGCACGGAAGCCAGGGCGGCAAGCGCGCCTGGGAGGTCGGCATCGATGCCGCTGCCGATCGCGATGCCCGCATCGAGCGGATTCTCGATGCCCGCGGCCTTGGCTTCCTCAAGCGCCTTGAGCGCACGCTCACGCACGGCGAAGGCTGACTCCCACGCACCATGTCGCACGACGGCGCCGAGGTCGATGTGCGTGGAGGCCATCACGCTCGCAGCGGGCGAGCCGCCATGCAGCGCGCTCCATGCTTCATCAGCCGTGTGCGGCAGGATCGGCGCAAGGAGCTGGCAGAGCACCGTGACCGCATCGTGCATGACCTGCTGCGTCCGGCGGCGGCGACCGGCGTCGCGGGCGTCGCAGTACAGGCGGTCCTTGGTCGCAGCGCAGTAGATCGCCGAGAGGGTCTCGTTGCAGAAGTCGAAGATCGCCACGTGCGCGGCGCGGAAGTCGTAGGCCGCGTAGGCGCTGCGCACGGTGGCTTGCAGCGCGGCGAGTTCCGCGAGCGCCCAGCCGTCGATCGACTCGGGCTCGACCGCGACCCGCTTGCCCGGCACGAAGCCCTCGAGGTTCGAGAGCAGGAAGCGGATCGTGTTGCGCACCTTGCGGTAGCTCTCGCCAGCAAGGCGGAAGTACTCGAGATCGATCTTGATGTCGCCGTCGTAGGGCACGCTGCTCACCCACCACCGCGCCACGTCGGCGCCGTAGTCCTTGAGCAGCGCCGCCACGTCGAGCGCGTTGCCGAGGCTCTTGGACATCTTCAGGCCGTCCTTGTCGACCATGAAGCCGTGCGTGAGGAGCGTGCGGAAGGGCGGCTCGCCCGTGACCGCGAGCGCCGGCAGCAGCGAGAGCTGGAACCAGCCCCGGTGCTGGTCGCTGCCCTCGAGGTAGAGCTCGCTGGGAAAGCCGATGCCGCGCGTGCGCAGCACCGAATGCCAACTGCTGCC
>JAGWXC010000138.1 GCA_018970045.1 Planctomycetota bacterium
TCAGCGCCGACATCAGAGGCAAGGACGAGCGCAAGGGCGTCGATCATGCCCGGGACGCTACCGGCGTGCGCTCGACCGCATCGAATGAGCGAGGCGCAGGGCCAAAAGAAAAACCGCCGTCCGAACGCTCCGACACGCTCGAACGGCGGCACCACGGCCAAAGGCCGCGAAGAAGTCTGGATCCGGAGTATCTACGACGGCGGCCCACCGTCAATGGGTCTCGAGGCCCTGATTTCGTTGATTTTCCAAGTGGTTTTGCGCATCGGACCCACCGGCCGGTGCCTGTCTGATAATCTCGGCTCATGCCATCCGCCATCGCCGCCGTCGCGATCGCCCGGCCGGGCCCCTTGGGCCGGCTGGAGTGGCTCGTGGCGCAGCGGCTTCCCCGGGCCACCCTTGGCGGCTTCTGGGAATGGCCGGGCGGCAAGGTCGAACCAGGCGAGTCCAGTGCGGATGCGGCGGCCCGCGAACTGCTTGAAGAGGTTGGCGTGCACGTGGCGGCGATGGACCTGCGTGCCGTCGGCCCAGCGCTCAGCGTCGGCCCAATCACGCTTGAACTCTTCTGGGCGATGGCCCCTCAGGACGCGGAACCACGCGCCATCGGCTGTGCACAGGTCCGCTGGGTCGAGGTGAGCGCACTGCCTCATCTGCGGTTCCCCCCTGCCAACGCACCGCTCACCGAGCGCATCATCGCGCTCGATCGCGTGATCACTTCGTGAAGGGCGGCTTCGCGGCTTCGACCTTGGCGGCGCGAGCACGCTCGATGAGCGCGGACTCGTCCTTCGACAGCGGGACCAGCGTCACGTGCCACTCCGATCGACTGCGAAGGTCGACCGGAAGGATCTCACCGACGAGGTCGGGACCGGGCGCATCCCACAGCGGCATGTCCACGCTGCGACCGTTCCAGTCGGCGGCGTAGCCCTCCTTCACGATGCGGACGTCATAGGTGCCGTAGTCGTTGATGCCGACGACGCACGGCGTCGTACCGACCTCGCGATCGTTCATCCACACGCGCGCGCCAGGCGGGTCGCTGGTGACGCTGACCGTGCGCTCCACGCAGCCGGCGAACGGCAGGCACGCGAGCACGATGGCAGTGAGCTGTCGCATGAGGGGCGATGCTAGCCGGACCGCTACACTCCCGGCGTGCCGCTGCTCGCCGCCCATGAACTCGTCAAGTCCTACGGCGGCCGTCGCGTGGTCGACGGCGTGAGTTTCACGGTCGATGCCGGCGAGATCGTGGGCATCCTTGGCCGCAACGGCGCCGGCAAGACCACCAGCTTCCGCATGGCGATCGGGATGATCGCGCCCGAAAGCGGCTCGGTCGAGTTCGATGGCCGCGACGTGACGCGACTGCCCATGTACCAGCATGCCCGTGCGGGCATGGGCTACCTCGCCCAGGAACCAAGCGTGTTCCAGCGGCTGACCTGCGAACAGAACCTGATGGCGATCCTCCAGACGCTGCCGCTGACGGGCGCCGAGCGCTCCGCCCGCTGCAACGCCCTGCTCGCGCAGTTCGGGCTCGAGCACAAGCGCCGCGACGAGGCACGGACCTGCTCGGGCGGCGAGCGACGGCGCCTCGAGATCGCGCGCGCCCTGGTGACCGATCCTCGCCTGATCCTGCTCGACGAGCCCTTCGCCGCCGTCGACCCGCACACGGTCGAGGAGCTGCAGGGCGAGGTGCGTCGGCTGGCCGACACGGGCATCGGCATCCTGGTGACCGACCACAACGTGCAGCAGACCCTGCGCATCTGCGACCGGGCCTACATCGTGCACGAAGGCCGCAACCTGCGTGACGGCGCGCCCAAGGACATCATCAACGACCCGATGGTGCGCGATGCCTACCTGGCCAGCACCTTCCGCGGCGACGAGTTTGGCTGAGCCTTCAGCCGAACCGCCACGCTGCGGATGGCAGCCGGCGTGGCGTCGCCCACGGTGAACGTGGCGCCGTGCGAGTCGACCGACTCCCCCGCCGCGGGCACGCGCCCCAGCGACGACAGCAGGAAGCCCGCGACCGTGTCGTAGTCCTCGTCCTCGGGGAGCGACAGCCCCGTCTCGCGATTGAAATCGTCGACCCGATAGCGGCCATCGACCGTCCAACCGGCCGTGGCATCGCCAGCCATCGAAGCCACCACCTCGTGCTCGGGCTCGTGCTCGTCGACGATTTCGCCCACGATTTCCTCGAGCACATCTTCGATCGTGACCAAGCCCGCCGTGCCACCGAACTCGTCGACCACGATCGCCTGGTGCACCTCGCTGCGCTGGAACTCGATGAGGAGCTCGCGCACCGGCTTGGTCTCAGGCACGCGCACGGGCACGCGCAGCAGGCGGGAGAGCTCGAAGTCCTCGGTCTCGTCGCCGAGGTAGCGCACAAGGTCCTTCACGTACAGGATCCCCACGATCGAATCGAGGCTGTCGCGATAGACCGGGATCCGGCTGTGGCCGGCACCGAGGATGAACTGCCGGATGACCTGCAGGTCGCTGGTGTAGGGCAAGCCCTCGATCGCCGTGCGCGGCGTCATCACTTCGCTCACGAGCGTGCCCTTGAACGCGACGACGTTTTCCATCATCGTGGCGATCGTCTCGTCGACGCCGCCGGCGCGCTGCGCATCCTCGATCGTCTGCAGCAGTTCGCGCTCGGCATGCACGGCCCCCTGCTCGGCGCCCGCGATGCGGCGAACGGCCTCGTCGACGAAGCGCACCGATCGCACGAGCGGCCAGGAGAGCACCCAGCAGGCCCGCAGCACCGGCACGCTGCGCACGATGATCCAGGCGGGTGCATGGCGCGCGATCGCGCCCGCCACCACGCTCGTCGTCAGCCAGACGATCGGCGCGGCGATGGCCAGCGCAACGATCGCCTGCATGGCGAGCGAGCCCTCGGGGTCACGTTCGTGGATCGACACGAGCACGACAGCCAGCGCACCGAGCCGGCCGAAGGTCCGCAGGAACGCGACCGACTGCTCGAGCGCCACGGTTTCCCGCATGATCCACGGGCCGACCGGGCCGCGGCCGCGCTGGTCCAGCCTGCGCTGCAGATGGCTCGGGCTCACCGCGACCAAGGCCAGATTGAGCGCGCTGAAATAGCTCGCCAGCAGCAGGCTGAGCACCAGGAGCCCCAGATGCGCGCCGCTCACGGCCGCTCCTCGCGTGCGTAGACCGCCCCAAGGCCGATCGCCTGCAGGATGCGGTCCTCCTCGGCGTGCATGCGCACGTGGTCGTGGGGCGTGCGATCGTCGAAGCCCGTGCAGTGCAGCACGCCGTGCAGCGCGTACAGCAGGAGCTCATGGCGAAGGTCGTGGCCACGCGCACGCGACTGGCGCGCAGCCTCATCGACGCAGATGGCGATGTCGACCTCGACCGGCTCGCCGGGCCCGCTTGCGGGAAAGGTCAGCACGTCGGTCGTGCCGGGCACGTTGCTGAACCGCTCGTGCAAGGCAGCCATGCGGTGGTCATCGATGATCTCGACCGTCACACGCGCCACGGGACCAGCCACGTGGGCCAAGCATGCAGCGAGGCGCTCCAGCACCCACGCACGCTCGGCCTCGAGCCGCTTGACCGGCGCATCGAGACGGACATCGACCGCGGGAACCATGGACGGAATGCTACCGATCAGGCATGCGGCGGCAGCGTTGGCTCAGTGAGCCCGCACGGCCCGCCGCCGACGAAGGCTCCACGCTCTCGGCACGGCTCCATCGCGCGGATGACTCGGCCCGCGCTCAGTGCGCGCTCACGTGCACCGGCACGAACTTGGGCTTCACGCGCTTCTCGAATTCGCCGCGGAACTTGCCGACGATCGTGCGGATCGCCCAGTTGTTGCCGTCGGCCAGGCCGCAGATGGTGGTGCCGGGCGTGAGACCCATGCTCATGCCGAGCTCGAGCAGCAGGTCGAGATCGGCGGTCGTGGCGTTGCCTTGCTCGATGCGGCACAGGAGCTTGTAGATCCAACCGCTGCCTTCGCGGCAGGGCGTGCACTGGCCGCAGGATTCGTTCTTGAAGAACCGCGCGATGTTGCGCGCGACCATCACCATGTCGGTGTCTTCGTCGAAGATCGTCGGGCACGCGGTGCCCAGGCCGAGGACGTTGCAGGCGCGGCCGATGTCGAAGTCCATCGCGGCATCGAACTGGTCGGTGCCGAGCACGCCCATGCTCACGCCGCCGGCGATCGCGCCCTTGAACCGCTTGCCCTTGCGCATGCCGCCGCAGTAGTCGTTGACGAGCGTGCTCAGCTTGACGCCCAGCGGCGCCTCGAAGACGCCCGGACGGTTCACGTGGCCGCTGACGCCCATGAGCTTGGTGCCGTAGCTGGGCATGCCGCCGAGCGAACTCTCGACGCCGATGCCCTTCCACCACGCCACGCCCTTGTCGACGATGGGCACGACGGCGGCGAGCGTCTCGACGTTGTTGATGATCGTCGGGCGGCCGAAGAGGCCCTTGACCGCCGGGAACGGCGGCTTCACGCGCGGCCAGCCGCGCTTGCCTTCGATGGCTTCGAGCAGCCCCGTTTCCTCGCCGCAGATGTAGGCGCCCGCGGAGCGGTGCAGGAAGCAATCCACGCTGAGTGCGCCCGCGCGGCGCATGAGGCCGCCCTTGCCGAAGATGCCGCCGGCGTAGGCCTCCTGGATCGCCTTCTCCATCACCTTGGCCTGGTGGTGGTACTCGCCGCGAATGAAGAAGTACGCGGTGTCGAGCCGGCACGCATGGCACGCGATCGCGATCCCCTCGAGGATCAGGTGCGGATCGAAGTCGCAGAGCAGGCGATCCTTGAAGGTGCCGGGCTCGGCTTCATCGCAGTTGATGCACAGGTAGCGGTGCCCTGCCCCGTCATCCTGCGGGAGGAACGACCACTTGAGCCCCGCCGGGAAGCCCGCGCCGCCGCGGCCGCGGACGACCGCTTCCTTGACGAGCTCGATCACCTTCGCCGGCTCCATGTCCAGCGCCTTGGCGAGCGAGGCGTAGCCGCCGGTCGCCTTGTACTGCTCGAACGAGACGGTGGCTCGCGCGGCGGTGCCGCCATCGCTGATGCCGGGAACGCAGCCGGGGATGCGCTTGGTGAGGACGGGTTCAGTGAGTCGCATGGTTGGTCCTGTGGTCGGGTTGGGCCGCACCGTCGGTGGGCGGCACGATGACTTCATCGATGGTGGTTCGCCGGAGGATGACGCCGTCGACCTCTCGGTCCTCGACGCGCATGGCCACGGTGCGCGCGGTCTCGGCCGGCTTCGGCGCGAACTCGCCGGGGCGAGACGTGATGCCGCCCCAGATGGCGCCCACGAAGGCGCCAAGGCTCTCGGCGACGCTCATGTCCTGGTCACGACGCTGCATGGTCCGCTCAGTGGTGGTGTCCGGCCGCGGGTGCCTGGCGCGCCTGCGCGATCAGTCGATCGACCGTGGGGACATCAAGCTTCTCGTGCAGCGTCTCGTTGAAGAGCGCGACGGGCGCCGTATCGCACGAGCCCAGGCACTCCATGGCGAGCAGCGTGAAGGCACCGTCGGCCGTCGTCTCGCCGGGCTCGATGCCCAGCGTGCGGCGGCAGTGGTCCATGAGCGGCTTGTGGTCGCACGCCTCGCAGGCGATCGACTGGCAGATCCCGATCGTGCAGCGGCCGCGGGGCTCGAGGCTGAACTCCTCGTAGAAGGTCGCGCAGTCGAGCACCTCGGCGGGCGAGATGCCCAGGAACCGCGCCACCTCGACCATGGCCTGGTACGGGATGCAGCGGTGCTCGTGCTGGATCTCGTGCAGGATCGGCATGAGCGCGCCCTTGCGCACGTGGTACTTGGCGACGATCTCGCGCTCCCAGCGCTCGGCCACCGCGGGCGAGACGTACGGCTCGGCGCGGCGCGGGATCTGCATGGTGCTCGACGGCTTGGTCTTCCAGCTCATGGGTGGGTCCTTGGCGTGTGGCTCGTCAGGTTGCGCAGCGCTCGACTGCGGTCACCGGTCCAGCTCGGCGGCGATGATGTTCAGCGAGCCGATGATCGCGACGACGTCGGCGAGCTGGTGGCCCTCCATCATCTTGGGGAAGGCCTGGAAGTGGATGAACGATGGCGGGCGGCACTTGGCGCGGAACGCGCAGCGGCCACCGTCACCGACGACGAAGAAGCCCATCTCGCCGTTGGGGCCCTCGATCGCGGCGTAGCTCTCGCCGACCGGGGCGACGAAACCGCGGTTGTGCATGTAGAGCTCGAAGTGCTGGATCGTGCTCTCGATGGAGCCGTAGACCTCAGCCTTCTGCGGCACGCGGAGCTTGCGGTCGTGCGTGGTGTCGATCGGGCCGCCGGGGATGCGGTCGATGAGCTGGTCGATGATCGCACGGCTCTGCTTCATCTCCTCCAGGCGCACCAGGTAGCGGCTGAGGCAGTCGCCATCGCTGGCCACGGCCACGTTGAAGCGGACCGGATCGGCGCCGTTGCCGTCCCAGTTGGCCTTGTAGCACATGTACGGCTCGTCCTTGCGCAG
>JAGWXC010000139.1 GCA_018970045.1 Planctomycetota bacterium
CATCAGATCGGCGGTGACCTCGACCATCCACGGATCGGCCGGGAAGGGCGCCGACGGGCTTGCCTGCTCGGCATCCACGGCCACCCCGAGATTCGTGGCCTGCCCCTTCATGTCGAGCCACGGCGTGTACTCCCGAAGCTCGCGCCACGTGCCGTTGAGCTTCCAGTCGAAACGGCTGGAGAACGCCCAGTCGATCGCCAGGCTGTTGTCCCAGGGCAGGTTCACCGTGTTGCCCGTGTTCCAGTCGGCTCCGCCGGGCGTCGACGGGGAGCGCACCGTGATGCCGTCGAACCAGCCGCTGCGCCACATGAAGTGCTCGGTCTCCCACTCAAGCGCGATGCCCCGCGAGCGTGCGGCACGGAAGTAGTTGTTGAGCGCACTGCGCTCCATGAAGGTCGTGGTTGCGGACGGCAGCATCTCCTCGCGCGTGAAGTACGGGCGGAACTGCCCCATCTTCAGCTGGAGCTCGGGCGAGAGCACGCGGCCGACCCAGGCATCCTCGACGTCAGGAACACGTGGCGACGGCACCCCGCCCGGGCGCGACAGCTGCAGGGCGTACCGCCACTCCTTGCCGAACGCATGGCCATCCATGATGAACCGAGTGCGTGGATTCTCGAACCCCTGGGTATCGCCAAGGTCTTCGCGATGATTCCAGACGAACCGCAGCTGCATCTGGACGTTCAGGTGGTAGCGGAAGTTGCCGTCGGCCGAGGTGATCTCGGTGCCCGTGGCATCGAGCCGGTAGAAGTTGTCGCCCTCGAACGGTCCGTCGGGGCCGCCCTGCATCAGCGTGCGCGTACCTGCGTCGGCGAGCGCATCCTTCACGATGGCACGGATCTCAACGGCCCTCTCGGCATCGAGTGCTCCTTGCGACCGACTGCGCTCGAACGCACGGAGGTCGGCGCTCAGTGCATCGATTTCATGCTGGAGATCGCACTCGGGCGAACCTGCGAGGCTTGACGCCATGACCATCGCGGCGAGATGCATGGTGGTCCTCTCCGGGGTGGCGACCTTGAGGCAGCTCAGGTCATGTCGACGATGCACGAGACCAGCGTGGCAACCACCGTCATGCCCCGATCGCCCTTCGGATCGATGAGCCACAGCCAATCGATGAAGAGGAACTCGAAGCGGGCGGCGAGCAGCGCGATGCGGCCCATGACCGTGAAGCCGAAGGCCGAACCGAAGGTGATCATCAGGAACCACACGCCGACGCGGGCGGCACGGCCGACGGCACCCTTGTGCTCGACGCTGAAGACGAAGTACGCGAGCGTGCACAGCACGCCGACCACGATCAGCATGTTGCGGAGCGAAGCCCACACGGCGAAGGAGCCATCGTCACCGACGACCACCAGCGGCAGCATGGTCGCGCGGACCTGCTCGATGATGTCGCTCTCGACATGGCTGACCATCTTGAGGCCCGCGAAGGTGCCGATGACGAACGCCAGCGGCCAGCGGCCCACGTGCCGGCCCAAGGGCGTGAGCTGCGAGAGCAGCATGATGCCCAGGCCGAGCGGGATCAGCGCGTCGAGGTGGAACAGGCCACCCTCGAGGTTGGGCATGCACCAGGCCTTGACCATGTCGGGTGCGAGGTTCGCCAGCAGCTTGGGCACGAGCGTTTCCCAGAACGCGACCACCATCCAGTAGCCGGCGCTCACCCCGATGACGATGCTCTCGGTGAACTTGTAGGCCGGGTTGTCGCCCGCCAGGAAACTGAAGACGGCCAGCGTGAAGAAGGCTGCGAGCCACAGGCCGATGGTGCGGTCCCATGACATGCGGATCGCCTGCTGCCCGGGCGAGGCTGCTTCCGCGGCGCGGTACTGGCCCGCCGTGCGGAAAAGTTCCCGCTCGATCGTGGCTGCTCCGGCGGTGCCCTCAGCAACCACCGACCACGTCACGCGACCCTCGTCACCCGTCACGGGTGCGTAGGAGGTCGATTCAGTCTGCACATAGACGCGGCCCATTCCCTCGCCGATGCCGGCACGGATCGCCACCAGCACGGCGATCACGAGGAAGAGCCCGATCCACCACATCCCCTGGCGGGGCGCTTGATCGGTGAGACCAACGGTCATGATGCCACCGCCTTCCGCTCGCGCTGCGCGAAGTACATGGCGTTGCCCGCCACGATGAGCGCGATCAGCAGCAGATGGCCGAAGAGCTGCGGGGCCATGCGGCGGCGCGCCTCGGTGTAGCGAGGCGGCGTCACGCCATCGCCGTCGATCGCGGCGCTCACCAACGCCTCGTACTCGGCGGCGCCCTTGATCGCCGCGAGCATGCCGCGCAACTGACCTGGGTAGTACGAATAGACCTGCGACGCCTGCACGCCGGTCACGCCAGCCAGCAGCACGAGGCCCGGATTCGAGCTCGAGACGTACTGCACCCACTCCTTGCCACCGGGGTATCCGGCGCTGATCGTGATGACTAGCGGGAAGTCACCCGCCTTGGTGATGCCTTCCATGATCGGGAGCCGGTCCACGGGCGTGCCCGAGCGGTCGACGGGGAACTGCTTGCGGAAATCCGTGCCGATCACCTTGAGCACGCCCTCGTTGCCGGTCTGGAAGCCGAGGTTCACGAAATCCCGGCCGCTCACCCGGTCGGGGAAGTCGGCCTTGATCACGTTGGAGATGGTCTCTTCTGCCTTCGTCGGTCCGAGCGGCCAGAGCGCGATGACGACCGGCTTCAGCCGCTTGTGCATCAGGTGACGCATGAACGACGTGGCCATCGGCGCGAGCTCGCCCTCGCTGGCGGGGTCGTAGTCGAAGCTCACGAGCACGCGCGAACCTTCGGGCAGGGCCTCGATCGCATCGAAGCATGCCTGCGACGGTGGCGTGGGCGATTCGGGGAACGTCTTGCCCGTCACGCCGTTCCAGAGGATCGGCAGCGCGACCGCCAGCATCATGGCGAGGTAGATCCACCGCCGGTCAAGCCCGCCGCTCATGCGTCACCCCCGAGGTAGCTGCGATCGAGACCGAGCATGAGGCGGATGCCGGTCGAGGCGACGCCCAGCGCGATCCCGATGATGATCGCGCGGTTGCCAGCGGTGTTGAAGACATCCATGATGGTGACGGCCAGATTCTCCAGCCGCAGCCCGCTCGCCCAGTCGGGCAACCATCCCGTGAGCACCACGCCGGCGAACGTGCGGCCGAGCAGGATCACGAACGCCGTGGCCAGGAGCAGCGTCGCCTCGAGGTTCTTCGCGCGGAACGCGCGGAACGCCGCACTCGCGACGTAGAACGCCAGCACCGCGAAGAGCGTCGACGTGATCGGCGTCATCACGTAGAGGTAGATCCACCAGAACGCCGAGCCCTCGTCATCAGGCTTGCCGCTCCACGCGACCGTGGGCGCCGATGGATCGGCGACGACGCCGACCTTCCCCAGGCCAACCCAGAGCGTGACGACGAAGGCCAGGAGCGTGACGGCTGAATAGCCCCAACCGGGCCCGCGTGCGCTCAGGCGCATGAGCTGCACCTTCAGCAGGCTGCCGCCGCCGAGGACGAACGCCATCGCAGCGAGGATGTTGAACCAGTCGGTGACGTCGTTGGCCCAGCCGGTGGCCATCGGCAGGAATGGGCTCACGAGCATGGTGAGCCCGCCGACCAGGCAGATGAGCAGCGCGACCGAGCGGCTCATGGCGCGACCTCCGCCGCGGGGTCGGTGACCGTTGCCGGCGAGAACGCCTCGATCGTCGCCATCGCCACGCCGGCCGCCAGCGCCAGCGCGATCAGGGCCTTCGCGATGTCCTGCCCGCGCAGCGTGCCCAGCTGGTCGGGCGCGCCGCTCAGGTAGGCGCTGGCCGCGAAGAACTCCTCGCCGATCAGCGTGTAGTCGCAGCTGGCGACGAAGAACGGGAGCTGCGCGGTTTCCGCGGTGCCCGCAATCTGGATTGCGCCGACTGCGTTGCCGTTCTCAGCCAGGATCAGGCTCTCGGCGAAGAAGCAGCCCATGTAGAAGCAGGCAGCTGGCTTGTCGCGCGCCATCGCACCGGCCGCGTAGGCGGCGTAGCCGAACTGCTCGTCGGTGATGTAGCGGATGCGCTCGGGGTCATACCAGTCGGGCTGGCCCGCCTGCAGCGCCGCAGCCTGCACGCTCTCGCGCGCCGCCTGCATGACGAGTGATCGGCTCACCGGAACATCCAGCGTGGCGTCGTACTGCGCGGCCGTTCCGGCGACACGGCTCAGCACCGTGATGCCGGCCACCGTCATCGGGTTGTCCATGTCCTGGATCCCGGGCACGAACAGGATCGGCCGCCCCATCTCGGTGGCGCGGCCGACGGCCTCTTCCACGGCCTCAAGCCCTGCGATGCGGCGAATCTTGGGCACCCTGCCGGCACGCGCGGCCATCATGCTGGCCACGATGCACGCACAGGTTGCCGCCAGCACCACCAACAGCAGCAGCTTGTCGGGGTTGAGGAACGATGCGTCGGCGCCGAGCACCATGCGCGGAGCCTAACGCGGGCAGGCTGCCTGCGCCGAAGCGTGCGTGGGGTCACTCGGCGATGAGTTCGACATTCGCCCGAGGCACGGTCACGCGCTGACCATCGGCCAGGGCGACCTCGAGCACGCGTGCCTTCGATCCGGAGCCGAGCACCGCCGGCTGCTCGGGGAGCGCGGCCACCGTACCGAGCGCCCCGAACCATGGATCCCGGATCACGCGCACGGATGTGCCGATCGAGAGTTCCCCTGCCGTGGCGCCTCCACCGGCATGGGCATCGCCCGAGGCTTCCTGCGCCAGCGGGATCACGATCTCGGGCCGCATGACGCCCGCGCGAATCTGGGTCGCGCCGTTCACGCTCGCGGCGTGGCCAGCGTGCGAGACCAGCAACGCATGCGTGCGTGCGGCCATGGCGATGTCGCCGAAGCCTTCGGTCACCACCAGCGTGATCCCGACTCTTTCGCTGCCCGTGATCGCCACGCCCAGATCATGCCCGAGCAACGCCTTCAGGTCCGCATCATCGATGCCGCCCGACACGATCGCCGCCACACCGAGCTCGATGGCGCGACGGATCGCGTCGATGGTCATGCGTGCCCCGCCAACGAGGATGCACCCGGCATGCTCAGCGCGGATCGATGATGCCTCGAGCCGCTCGTCCGGCCGCGTACACGCGACCGCGACGGGACCGTAGGCCTCGCCGCCGATGCCGAAGATCCCCTGCACGAGGGCAACATCGTTCTCGACGACCACGCCTTCGCTGCCGAGCACCTCGACCACGCGGCCGCTGGTGAACGCACGCACCTGCACGGGCTGCGCGGCACCGCGGATCATGACCATGCCGGTCGAGTCGCTCGCGCTCTCGATGGTGCCGGTCGCGGTGGACTTCACCGTGACCTTCATCATGCCGAAGATCCCCTTCGACTGCGCGATCGGCTCATCCTTCGCGATCGCGGACCCCACGGGCTTGAGCAGCAGCCCTGGCACATCGCGCGGCGCGCAGGAGAGCAGGTTCGACATCTTCATCGGCGTGATGTCGCCTTCGAGGTCCGTCTGCGCGACCACGTCTGTGGCCGCAACGAGGTCACCGACCTTCACGGTGATGCGCCCGGTCAGGGGCAAGAGCCGCCGCGCGCGGTACCGCACGCGGGCGCTCACGGTCAGTCCAGGTGTGTAGGCCTTCGCCATGATCGTGTCCTCAGTCGGGGTGCAGTTCGAGTGCCTTCGCCCATGCAGCGACCAGCCGCCTGCCCTCGGCTCCGCCGGGCACCGCAAGCGGGCGGCCGCGTCCATCGAGGATCAGCCCAACGCTGCCACCGCGCACCTCGCGCTTGACCGCCACGCCGGGGCCGGCGCCGACATCGAAGCCGCGCTCCGGTATGACCTCGACCTGCGCGCGCTCGCCGATGCGCAGCAGCTTCATCTCCTGTCCCATCAGCGTGCCCTCGGCGCTGCCGCCCTCCCAGCGCGCGTTCCAGCGCATGACGGGCTTGCCTGCGACCGCCGTGCCCGCGGGTGCGATGCACGTGCCGAGCATGACCAGGCAATCGCGTTCGAAGACCTCCATCGCGGCGCGTTCGTGCACGGTCGCGAGCACGCCGAGGTGCGGCATCATGAAGATGCTGTCCTTCGCGAGCTCGGTGAAGCCCTCGGGCTCGAACGCGTCGATGAGCATGGCGGCGGTCTGCTCCATGCGCGGGGCGTGGCTCAGCACGCCACCGCTGGCCACCAGCAGGTCGAGCTTCATGCCGCTCACGAGCGAGCGGCCGCCCTCCTGCTGGTTGAAGGCATCGCCAACGGTGCGCTGCTGCTGCACGCCCTTGAGCTCGGTCGCGAACGCCTTGTGCTGCACGTACGCCAGGCGAAGGGCCTCGCGGCTCACGGCCTGCTCGAACACGAGCGCCTCGTGCGTCTGCGGGATCGTGGTCGGCCGGATCATCTTGTTCTTGACCCGGTTGCGCAGCTCGCGCTCGTCCATGTCCAGGTGCACCCA
>JAGWXC010000140.1 GCA_018970045.1 Planctomycetota bacterium
TGGTCAAGGCGGTGCTCAAGCGCGAGCGCAAGGGTTCGACGGGCTTCGGCCACGGCGTCGCCGTGCCGCACGCCAAGACCGACCTGGTCGAGGCGCCGATCGCGGCACTGGGCATCAGCCCGGCCGGCATCGACTTCAGCTCGCTCGACCGCCAACCCGTGCACGCGATCTTCCTGATCCTGAGCCCTGAATCCAAGCCCGACCTGCACGTGGCCGCGATGGAGGCGATCTTCCAGTCGCTGCAGGATGACCAGTTCAAGCGCTTCCTGCGCCAGGCCCGCACCCCAGCCGATGCACGCCTGCTCCTGCAGGAAGCAGGGTCCTCGAAGGGCTGATCCGCATGGTGACGGGCCGCGCCACCATCCTGAACCGGCTTGGGCTGCACGCGCGCCCCGCGATGAGTTTCGTGCAGACCGCGATGGGCTTCGGCTGCACGGTCACCGTGCGCCGCACCGATGGCGACGAGACCGTCGATGGCAAGAGCATCATGCAGATGCTGCTCGTGGCGGGCACCGCAGGCACCGAGCTCGAGATCACCTGCGATGGACCCGACGAGGATGCCGCGATGGCCGCGTTGCTGCGGCTGATCGCCCGCAAGTTCGACGAGGAGTGAGCGCCGCGCTAGCGCACGCGCTCGACGCCGACATCGCGCGACATGAGCGACTGCAGGGCCTGGGCCGGCGCAATCCCGCCGAAGAGCACGCCGTGCACGGCTTCCATGATGGGCAGCTCGATGCCGCGCGCGCGCGCATCGCGCACGATCGCGTCGCACGTGTCCACGCCCTCGACCACGGATCGGGTGTGGGCGAGGTGGTCGGCGAGCGTCTGGCCGCGGCCGAGCGCTTCACCACACGAACGATTGCGGCCATCGGGGCTGAAGCAGGTCGTCGCCAGGTCGCCCACGCCCGCGACGCCGAAGAACGTCTCGGCCTCGGCACCGTGCGCGGAGCCGAAGCGCACGATCTCGGCAAGCCCGCGGGCCAGCAGCGCGCTCTTGGCGTTCATCCCTGCACGCATGCCATCGAGCATGCCCGCCGCGAGCGCGATCACGTTCTTGGCGGCCCCTGCCAGCTCGACGCCGACGTGGTCACGCAGCGTGTAGAGGCGCAGCCACGAACAACTCAGCGCTTCTTGGACCGGTGCGGTGGCGTGCGGCGAGCCGGCAACCACCATGACCAGCGGCAGACGGCGCGCCATCTCGGCGGCGATCGACGGCCCCGACATCGTGACGACCTCGTGGCCCGGCACGGCTTCCTTCAGGATCTGGCTCGGACGACGGAGCGAGCCTCGCTCAAGTCCCTTGCTGACGCTGACGATGACGGCTGATGCGGGGAGATCCTTGGCTAGCCGCGTCCAGACCGAGGCCAGGTGCTGGGTGGGCACGGCACTGATGCAGAGGTCCGCGCCAGCGAGGGCTCGCCCCGCATCAGGCTCGACCACGACCGCAGGATCGAGCTCGAACTCGGGAAGGCGGGGCGACCGGCGCGTGGCCGCCAGGGCGGCGAGGTCCGCAGGGAACGCCCCCCACAGTCGCACCGAATGCCCCCGGCTTGCGGCGAGCGAGGCGAGCACCAACCCGAACTGGCCGTCGCCGATGACCGTGACCTGTCGCGACATGGCTGGAAGGTACCCCGCTGGATCGAACCCGGGGATCGTGAGCGTGCTACGCTGCAGATCACTTCTCCCCCTCGGGTCCCTTGACCATGAGCACCATCACGACCTCGTCGGCCTCCCCTTCCATCGATCCGTCCGCGTCCAGCGGCGAGCGCCTTGAGCGCCAGCTCTTCGTGGCCCTCGTCGGCGGCGTCATGCTGCTGACCGCGTGGGTCGCGCGGGCACTCCTGGGCGTGGGCGAGAGCGTGACCAACATCACCGCGGCGATGGGCGCGCTCATCCTGGCCGCGCCGCTGGTGAAGGGTGCCTGGGAAGAACTGGTCGCGGGCAAGCCCAGCAGCGACACCTTGGCCTCGCTCGCCGTGCTCGCTGCCCTGGCGAACAACCTGTACCTGCCTGCGGGCTTCCTTGCCTTCTTCCTCTGGCTGTCGGAACTCGTGCTCAGCCGCACCGCATGGGGCGCGCAGCGGGCGATCCGCGAGCTCATCGAGCTCACGCCGGACGTGGCGCGGCTCATCGGCGCCGACGGCACCGACCGCGAGGTCGCGCTGTCGCAGGTCAAGACCGGCGACCGCGTGCGGGTGCGCCCGGGCGAGAACCTGCCAGTCGATGGCAAGGTGATCGCCGGCCAGTCGAGCATCAACCAGGCCTCGCTCACCGGCGAAGCCGTGCCGGTCGAAGTGCAGCCCGGCAGCGAGGTCTACGCAGGCACCACGAACCTGACCGGCCAGATCGACTTGCAGGTCACCGCCGTCGCTGGCGAGACCACCATCGGCAAGGTCGAGACGCTCATCCGCGAGGCCGAGAACAGCCGCACCGAGCGCCAGGAACTGATCGAGCGCCTGTCCGCGTACTACGTTCCGGTCGTGCTCATGGTGGCCGGCATCGTCTGGTTCTTCACCAGCAAGTCCGACAGCGCCGAGGTGCGCGAGACCGCTGCCGTGCGCGCGATCACGGTGCTCGTGGTGACCTGCCCCGGCGCGCTCCTGATCTCGTACCCCACGGCGATGGTCGCCGCGTTCGCCGCGGCCGCGCGCCTTGGCATCATGATCAAGCAGACGCGCGTGCTCGAGAGCGCCGGTGACATCGACACCGTGGTGCTCGACAAGACCGGCACGCTCACGACCGGCAAGTTCAGCGTGAGCCGGCTGGCTCCGGCCGAAGGCGTCGATGCGGCCGACCTTCTGCAGGCCGCCGCCGACTGCGAGCAGAGCTCGAACCACCCGCTCGCGCGGTCGATCCTCGACACGGCGCAGCGTGCGCGCATCGAGCCTGCCAAGGTCGAGCGCTACGAGGAAGTGCACGGTCGCGGCGTCGTCGCGGTCGTCGGCGGGCAGACGCTGCGCGCGGGCCGCTCGGGCTGGCTGCTCGAGCTGAACCCGGCCATCGCGGCCGCGGTCAAGACGGTCGAAGCAGGCATCGAAGGCATGAGCGGCGTGCACGTCATGCGCGGCGACACCTACCTCGGTGCCGTCGGCCTTGAGGACAAGCTCCGCCGCAACGCTCCCGAGACCGTGAAGCGCCTGCGCGACCTGGGCGTGCGCCGCGTCTCGATCTTCACGGGTGACCGCCTCGGCGTGGCCACGCGCGTGGGCCAGGCGGCCGGCGTCGACTCGATCGAGGCCGAGTGCCTGCCCGAGGAAAAGCACGAGGAGCTGAAGTACCTGCTCAAGCGCGGCCACCGCGTGCTGGCGGTCGGCGACGGCATCAACGACGGCCCGCTGCTCGCGAGTGCGGATGTCGGCGTGGCCATGGGACTGTCCGGCAGCGACATCGCCACCAACAGCGCCGGCGTGGCGCTGATGAACGATGACCTGCGGCTGGTGCCGTTCCTGCTCGAGCTCGCCCGCAAGGCGCGCGGCATCATCGCGCTGAACATCGCGGCGAGCCTGGTGCTGGCGATCATCGGCTTGGCGCTGGCGGCCACGGGCAACCTCCAGATCTGGATCACGCCCTTCTACCAGGCCGTGGCCTATGTCTTCGTCATTGCCAACAGCCTGCGCTTGGTGCGCTTTGGCGAGGAGTACGCGGACGCCGAGGAGATCCGCCGCCAGACCGAGTCGCAGCGGGCGCAGAAGCCCACGCGCGCGATGCAGCGGATCGCGGCGACCAGCTGAGGCGAGAGCCCTGCTCCCAGTCTCCGCTCGCGGAGAAGTCCGTTGCCCGGCCACGGGGCTGCCCCGCATGCGCTGTGCGCCGCTACCTTGCCCGGCATGAGCCAGATCGCCCAGTACCTCGGAGCCGATGCCGCCAGCCTCCTCGACCACAAGGCCAAGGTGCCCGCGGCCGGACTGCACCTGCCGGGTCCCGACTTCATCGATCGCGTGTGGGCCAAGAGCGACCGCCCGCAGCCCGTGCTCAACAACCTGCAGCGGCTCTTCGGCACCGGTCGTCTGGCCGGCACGGGCTACGTGAGCATCCTGCCGGTCGACCAGGGCATCGAGCACTCCGCTGGCGCGAGCTTCGCCAAGAACCCGATCTACTTCGACGGCGAGAACATCGTGAAGCTGGCGATCGAGGGGGGCTGCAACGGCGTGGCGAGCACCTTCGGCGTGCTCGGGAGCGTGTCGCGGCAGTACGCGCACCGCATCCCGTTCATCGTCAAGATCAACCACAACGAGCTCATGACCTACCCGAACAAGTTCGACCAGATCATGTTCGGCTCGGTGCGCGACGCCTGGAACATGGGTGCCTGCGCGGTCGGCGCGACCATCTACTTCGGCAGCGACGAGAGCGGGCGCCAGATCGTGGACGTGGCGCGCGCGTTCGACGAGGCCCATGCGCTCGGCATGGCCACGATCCTCTGGTGCTACCTGCGCAACCCGAAGTTCAAGAAGGACGGCAAGGACCACCACCTGAGCGCCGACCTGACCGGCCAGGCGAACCATCTTGGCGTGACGATCAAGGCCGACATCATCAAGCAGAAGCTGCCCGAGCTCAACGGCGGCTATTCGGCGCTCAACAGCGGCGACTCGAGCTACGGCAAACTCGACAAGCGCATGTACAGCGACCTGGCGACCGACCATCCGATCGACCTCTGCCGCTACCAGGTGCTGAACTGCTACGCCGGGCGCGCGGGCCTGATCAACTCAGGCGGCGCGAGCGGCGAGAACGACTTCGCCGAGGCCGTGAAGACCGCCGTGATCAACAAGCGTGCCGGCGGCATGGGCTTGATCAGCGGCCGCAAGGCCTTCCAGCGCCCGATGCCCGAGGGCGTGAAGCTGCTGCACACGATCCAGGACGTGTACCTCGATCGCTCCGTGACGGTGGCGTGAGGGGCGGGCGATCACCCGATCGCCGCATCGATCCAGGCGCCGCCGAGCACACGGCTGCCGTCGAAGCAGACCACGGCCTGACCGGGCGCCACGGCAGCCTGCGGTTCGTCGAAGCGCACCTCGATCGTGTCGGTGCCGGTGGCGCGAACGCGCGCCGCGACGGGCTGCGCGTTGTAACGGATCTTCGCCGTGCACGGCATCCATGACTGCGGCGGATCGATGAGCCAGTTCGACTGCGCGGCACTGCAGCCTGCCGACGCAAGCCGCTCGCGCGGGCCGAGCGTGACCACATTGGTCCGCGCATCCTTGCCGATGACGTAGAGCGGCACGCCCGCCGCAACGCCGAGCCCCTTGCGCTGCCCAACCGTGAAGTGCTGGTGCCCGGGGTGCTCACCGAGGTCGCGACCCTCGTGATCGACGATGCGCCCCGGTGCGACCGCAGCCGGCGTGCGCCGCGCGACGAGCCCCGCGTAGTCATCATCGGGTACGAAGCAGATCTCCTGCGAATCAGGCTTGTCGAAGACCGGCAGCCCGCGCTCCTGCGCCATGGCGCGCACCTGGGTCTTCGGCAGGTCGCCGATCGGCAGGATCATCTCGTGCAGGGTCTCGCGGCACGCACCGAAGAGCACGTACGACTGGTCCTTCGACAGGTCGATGCCGCGATGGAGCTCGGCCCCCTGCTCGCCGTGCACGATGCGCGCGTAGTGGCCGCTGGCGACCGCGACGGCATCGATGGAGCGCGCGTACTCGTGGAGCTTGCCGAACTTGAGCCAGTCGTTGCAGCGCACGCAGGGATTGGGCGTACGCCCGGCGTTGTACTCACCGACGAAGTAGTCGACGATGCGCCCGAAGTCCTTCTTGAAGTTGCAGACGTAGAACGGGATGCCAAGCCTGGCCGCGACCGTGCGTGCATCCTGTGCATCGCTGATCGAGCAGCAGCCACGATGCCCGATCCGCAGTGGCGTGCTGCCATCGGCCTTGGCCGGCAGCGCGCACGACGAGGCATCGAACCCCTCGGTCGGCATGGGCGCAAGGCCTTCGAGTTCCTCGCCGGGCGAGCCGAGCCGCATGAAGCAGCCCACCACCTGGTAGCCGCGCTCGACCAGCAGCGCCGCCGCCACCGACGAATCGACGCCGCCACTCATGGCGACGAGCACCTTCGATCCTGGGGCTGGGGCGGGCATGCGGTCATCGTAGGGTGCAGGCGACGGGCGCTCGCGCGGGTTCTCGCGCTCGTTCGAGCGCTCCCTCGGGTCCCGCCTGCGCGGATGCGCCGCAGCGATTCTCGCGCTCGTCCTCCCGCGCCCTCGGGTCCCGGCTGCGCGGACGCGCCGCATCGGTACTGGCGCTCGTCCTCTCGCTCCCTCGGGTCCCGGCCGCGCGGACGCGCGCGCTGCACCCGGCTCCGCGCGCGCTCCTCCTGCGTCGCTCGGCGGGGCTGGCACCCGCCTCCGATGGTCGC
>JAGWXC010000141.1 GCA_018970045.1 Planctomycetota bacterium
GCCGTCACCGGCTGGATACCACGCAATCGGCCGCGAGCCAACGCTGGCGATGGTGGCCGCGCTCACGGCGCCGACCACGATCCCCGTCGAACCGATGGCGTAGGCATCGGAACTCTGGAAGCCGGGCGGCATCGGAAGCAACTCCACGGCGCCGCCACGTCGCGCGATGAAGGCTCGGCCGATCTGCTGCGCACTGAGCTGACGGCCCACAACCGTGCCGGACTCGTCCATGTCGAAGGCGTTCAGCCCGGTGCCGATTGGTTCGACTTGGTAGGTCGGTGGTGCGGCGAGGATTGGCTCGCGCGAGCCGACTGCCGCAGGGCACGCAGCCAACCACGCGACCCGCGTCACGCTGAGCGCACGATCGGCAGGTCGTCCTTGGCGAGGCATCATGACAAGAGAGCTCATGATCCGCCCCCGGGATACCGGGTGATGCAGAATCCAACTCGGAATTCTCGTCCGGGTCGAGGGTCGGATTCCGGGTTCCCGACTGCGCTGGTCCCCGCGGATGCTCTCTGTAGTCTTTTGGCATGACCTTCTCGCGCAACGCGGTGGTTCTCCTTGGGCTCGTCGTGGCTGCTCAGGCAGGATGCGAGAGCAACCAGCGATGTCCTCCCGTCGCCATGGAGCGCGTGACCGTCGTCACGAGTCCGCATGGTGAGCGCCGCGATGAGTACTACTGGCTGCGCGACGATCATCCGGAGCGCAAGAGCGACGAGGTGATGGCCCACCTCCGCGCCGAGCAGGCATACACCGAGGGCATGCTCGCGCGCCTGGCGCCGCTGCAGTCGCGGCTGGCCGGCGAGTTCCGCGCTCGCATCGCCGAGGACGACACGACGCCGCGCCAGTTCGATCATGGCTGGTGGAGGTGGACCGCGTTCGCGCCCGGCGACGAGCAGCAACGGTGGATGCGCTCGCGTGACGGCGGCGCGGGTGAGGTGATGCTGGACGGCAATCAACTCGCGAAGGGTCACGCCTACTTCCGTGTTGGCGACGTCGAGGTGAGCCACGACGGCACGCTCATCGCCTGGACCGAGGACACCGTGGGCCGTCGTGGTCACGAGTTGCGCATGCGCGACTTGTCGACCGGAAAGGATCTTGCCGATCGCATCCCGGGCACGCTCGAATCGGTCGTCTGGGCGGCTGACGGGAAGAGCATCTTCTACATGCGGCAGGATCCCGTGCTGCTGCAGAGCGGCCCGGTCTGCCGTCACGTGCTCGGGACGGATCCGTCGAGCGACTCGATCGTCTACAAGGAAGCGGACGAAACGCTGTTCACGTCCATCGATGCCTCGCGATGCCGCACGCTGCTGCGGATCCAGATGGAGGGCTACGACACGAACGAGTTGCGCACGGTGCCGCTGGCCAACCCTTCGGAAGCCCCGCGCGTGGTGCTGCCTCGGACCGCTGGCGTGCGTCACTACGCCGATCGGCTCAACGGGACCTGGCTCATCCGTACCAACCTGAACGCACGGAACTTCCGCGTGGCGCTGGCGAGCGATGCAGAGCTCGCCGATCCCGCACGCTGGCGTGAGCTCGTGCCGCACCGCACCGATGCGGCGATCGACGACGCTTCGCTCTTCGAGAAGGGCGTGGCGGTCGCCGAGCGCGTCGAGGCCAACGCCCGCGTACGCATCGTGCCCTGGTCGGGTGGCGAGGGCCGACTGATTGCGACCGATGAGGCCGCGTGCACGATGACTCTGGGCGACAACCCGGATCCCGCGAATCGCTGGGTCCGCGTGGAGTATGGCTCGATGATCACGCCGCAGCGCACGATCGATGTCGACCTGGCCACCGGTGCGCAGCAGGTGCGCAAGGAGCGCACCGTCCATGGCTACGACCGGTCGCGCTATGCCAGTGCACGTCTGTGGGCGCCCAGCCGCGACGGCAAGCGCATCCCGATCTCGATCGCCTGGCGAAGCGATGCGTGGGCTCATGACGGCACGCATCCGGCGCTGCTCGAGGCGTACGGGGCCTACGGCTTCGCCAGCGATGCGCGCTTCGACCTGCCAGGCGTGTCGCTGATGGATCGGGGCTTCGCGCTCGTCACGGTTCACGTGCGCGGCGGCTCCGACCTGGGCCAAGACTGGTACGAGGATGGCCGGCTGTTCAGGAAGCGCAACACCTTCAACGATTTCATCGACGCCACCGATTGGCTCGTGCGTGAACGGTGGGTCGATGCCAAGCGGGTCTTCGCCAGCGGTGGATCGGCCGGTGGACTGCTCATGGGCGCGGTCGCCAACATGGCGGGGGACCGCTACCGAGGCATCATTCTGGGCGTGCCTTTCGTCGATGCCCTGACGACCATGCTCGATCCATCGATCCCGCTCACGACCAACGAGTGGACGCAGTGGGGCAACCCGATCGAGTCACGCGAGGCCTACGAGTACATCCTGTCGTACTCTCCGTACGACAACATCGCCGCCAAGCCGTATCCCGCCATGCTCGTCACGACCGGGCTCTGGGATTCGCAGGTTGGCTACTTCGAGCCGGCCAAGTTCGTGGCCCGCCTGCGTCGCCTCAAGACCGATCAGGAACCGCTGTTGTTCGACATCGAGATGGCCGCCGGCCACGGCGGGCGCACTGGGCGCTTCGATCGCTTGGCGCGGGTAGCGCGCGAGCAGGCCTTTGTGCTGGACCTCGCCGGCGTTCGTGATTGACCCCGCTGGCCTCCGGGATGGACCGGGCGGGCGCGCGGGGCGATCTGCCCGGAGCGGCCGCTGCCACGCCCATCGAGCGTTGCTAGGCTTGGCTCCCCGGCCCTGCCGGCCCACGGACCAACGAGGACCCACCATGACCACCATGACTGCACCGAGCAAGTGCCCCTTCGCGGGCGGATTCGTCAAGAACACCGCACAAGGTCCCACCAATCGGGACTGGTGGCCGAGCGAACTCGACCTGTCCGTGCTCGCGCGCAACTCCTCGAAGTCCGATCCGATGGGCGCTGGCTTCGAATACGCCAAGGCCTTCAAGCAGCTGGACCTCGATGCGGTGATGGCCGACCTCAAGGTGCTCATGACCCAGTCGCAGCCGTGGTGGCCCGCTGACTATGGCCACTACGGCCCGTTCATGATTCGCATGGCCTGGCACAGCGCCGGCACGTACCGCACCAGCGATGGCCGCGGTGGCGGCGGCGCGGGCTTGCAGCGCTTCGCACCGCTCAACAGTTGGCCCGACAACGTCAACCTGGACAAGGCGCGCCGCCTGCTCTGGCCGATCAAGCAGAAGTACGGCCAGAAGCTCTCGTGGGCGGACCTGATGATCCTGGCGGGCAACGCGGCGCTCGAGTCGATGGGCTTCAAGACCTTCGGCTTCGGCGGCGGCCGCGCCGACGTGTGGGAACCCGACACGACCTACTGGGGCAGCGAGCGGACGTGGCTTGGCGATGAGCGCTACATGGGCGATCGCGTGCTCGAGAGCAACCTCGCCGCCGTGCAGATGGGCCTGATCTATGTGAACCCCGAAGGCCCCAACGGCAAGCCCGATCCCATGGCGTCGGCGCGTGACATCCGCGAGACCTTTGCCCGCATGGCGATGAACGACGAGGAGACCGTGGCGCTGATCGCCGGTGGCCATACCTTCGGCAAGGCGCACGGCGCGGCCGATCCCGCGAAATACGTGGGGCCCGATCCCGAGGCGGCACCGTTGCAGGAGATGGGCTTCGGCTGGAGGAGCTCGTTTGGCTCGGGCCACGGCCGCGACACCATCACCAGCGGCCTCGAGGGCGCCTGGACGCCGAACCCCACCACGTGGGACAACGGCTACTTCGACACGCTCTTCGGCAACGAGTGGGAACTGACCAAGAGCCCCGCCGGTGCATGGCAGTGGGTGCCGCAGGGCACGCTCGCCAACGGCCCGCAGGTCACGGCGCCCGATGCTGAAGACGCCAGCAAGCGCGTGACCGTCATCATGCTGACGACCGACCTGGCGCTCCGCATGGACCCCGCCTACGAGAAGGTCTCGCGCCGTTTCCACAAGGATCCCAAGGCGTTCGCCGACGCGTTCGCGCGCGCGTGGTTCAAGCTCACGCACCGCGACATGGGGCCGCGCTCGCGCTATCTGGGCAAGCTCGTCCCGAGCGAAGTGCTCGTGTGGCAGGATCCGGTCCCGGCCGCCACGCATCCGCCCATCGGTGCAGCCGACGTCGCCGCGCTCAAGGCCAAGGTCCTCGCCTCGGGCCTCTCGGTCGCGCAGCTCGTGACGACCGCGTGGGCTTCGGCGAGCACCTTCCGCGGCACGGACAAGCGAGGCGGCGCCAACGGCGCGCGCCTCCGGCTTGCACCGCAGAAGGACTGGGCCGTGAACAACCCGGCCGCCCTTGCGATCGTGCTCAAGGCGCTCGAGTCGATCCGCGCTGAGTTCAACAAGGCGGGCTCGGCACAGGTGTCGATGGCCGACCTCATCGTGCTCGCGGGTTGCGCGGGCGTGGAGAAGGCCGCCAAGGATGCCGGCATCAGCGTGACCGTGCCGTTCACGCCGGGCCGCACTGATGCCACGGATGCGCACACCGATGCCGAGTCGTTCAAGGTGCTGCAGCCGGCCGCGGACGGTTTCCGCAACTACCTCGCGCACAGCCTGCCGCGCCGCGCCGAGCACCTGTTGGTCGACAAGGCCGACCTGCTCACGCTCACCGCGCCCGAGATGACCGTGCTGGTCGGCGGCCTGCGCTCGATCGGTGCGAACTGGGATGGCTCCGCGCTGGGTGTCTTCACCAAGACCCCGGGGCGCCTGACCACTGACTGGTTCGTCAACCTGCTCGACACGGGCATCGAGTGGACGCCGATCTCGACGGATGAGGAGACCTTTGCCGGCCGCTGCCGCCGCACGGGGCAGGCCGCCTGGACGGCGAGCCGCGTCGATCTGGCGTTTGGCTCCAACTCGCAGCTGCGCGCGCTCAGCGAGGTCTACGCCAGCGCCGACGCGAAGGAGAAGTTCGTGCACGACTTCGTTGCGGCGTGGACAAAGGTCATGAACCTGGATCGCTTCGATCTGGCGTGATGTCGGAGGCAGCGCGGTGGACGGCGCCCGGCATGACGCCGGGCCGGGGGTATCGTTCGCACCCATGATCCACCACACCGTCGTCATCGTCCTCCTGGGCGCGCTGGCCGTGTCGGCGCCCGTTGCCTTGGCCCATCCGCAGCAGGATCCTGCCCAGCAGCAGGAGCCTCACAAGCATCGACGCGGCGAAGCCGAGGAACGGCTCGACCGCATGGTTGGCGAGGGAGTGCCGCAGCACGGTTCGGGTGATGGCGGCGCGAGCGAGTCGATGGACGAATCGGCCGGTGCCGTCGCGCACGACGGTCCGTACCGAAGCCCGTACACGTTCTCGTTCCGCACGCCGATCGAACAGCTTCTGGCCGATCGCAACGGTCCTCGCGGCAAGGCTGGCGAGGAGAGCACGATCCCTGAGCGCGAGTGGTACAGCGAGTCCGTGCGCAAGCGCTGCGGCGCGTGGGGTGTGCCGGCGCGGAAGTTCGACTGCCCGCCCGAGGCCCACTCGAAGCCCGCCGAGTGGAAGCGCGAGCGTGTCGTGGCGTGCGCAAGCCGGTTCATCGGCTACGAGTACCAGCACCATCACGTCCCCGACTGGGATCCACCGAAGGACTGGCCTTGGAACCACTGCTGCGCCGGCCGGCAGGGGAAGGGCGTCGACTGCAGCAACTTCAGCGGCTGGAACTACAACTGGTCGCTCGGGATCCACCTGAACACGGACATCCACAAGCAAGGGGCAGAGTCGACCGCGCCCTCCGCCCATGGCGAGGTCCGTGCGAAGGTCATCCAGCGGCCTCAGGGCGACGTGGACCAGTCCTACCAACAGCTGTGCGCAACGCTGCAGCCGGGTGACCTCCTCTACATCATGAAGGACGGCAAGGACGAGGTCGCGCACGTGATCATGTGGGTCGGCCACTGCGCGTCGAGCCCTGATGGCACGCCGCTCGTCATTGACTCGACCGGCGGCAAGATCAAGGATTGCCAGGGCCACGCGATTCCCTGCGGCATCCACCTGCGGCCCTTCGCCAAGGGCAGCTGGTACCACAAGCGCTTCAGCCACGCCCATCGCTGGGTCGACGGCTGAGCACGGCGTACCGCAGGGTCAGCCTGCGCGGCCGTCGACGATCCGGTCCTCGGTCAGGTAGACGCCAGATAGCGCCGACGTCTTCGCGAACGCCTCGTGCGTGCGTCCTTCGCGGTCGGTGTAGGTGATGGCGTAGATCCGTGTGCCCTTGCTGCCGAACCAACCCGGTCCGAGCAGCTTCCACGTGCACGAGACGAGCGTCCAGCCCTGCTCCGCGGCGTAGGCGTCGATGCGCTTGCGGTCCA
>JAGWXC010000142.1 GCA_018970045.1 Planctomycetota bacterium
ATGAAGGGCTGGCCGTCGGGAGTCTTGCCAGCGCGGTTCAGTTCGTCAAGGCAGAGCCCGACGGAGCCCGCGCTCGTGTTGCCGTAGCGATCGATGTTGACCAGCACCTTCTCGCGGGGCAGGTTCAGCTTCTCGATGGCGCTCTCGATGATGCGCGCATTGGATTGATGGCAGATCACCTGGCTGACCTCGTCCACCGTGAGACCGGTCTTCTGGAAGGCATCCTCGATGACCTCGCGGAAGCGGTTCACGGCGAACTTGTAGACCTCGCGCCCGTTCATGCGCAGGTTGCCCAGGCGGATCGGGTTCGCGCGATCGCACTCGGGCACGATGTCCGGGCGGTACGGCATGTAGAGGTGCTGCCAGTTCGCGCCATCGGCGCTCATGGTCTGGTACCGGCAGCCCTTCGATGGATCGTCGCAGCGCTCGAGCACCACGGCCCCGGCCGCATCGCCGAAGAGGATGCTCACCGTGCGGTCGGTGTAGTCGACGACCGAGGAGATCGCATCGCAGCCGATGGCGAGCACGCGCTTGGCGCGGCCGGCTCGGATGATCGAATCGGCCACGTTCACCGAGTAGACGAAGCCGCTGCACGCCGCCGCGAGGTCGAACGCGCCCGCTGGCGTGGCGCCGAGGGCTGCCGCCACGCGGCACGCGGTGCTCGGGCAGAGCATCTCGCCGCTCACGGTGCCGAGGATCACGAGGTCGATGTCGCTGCCCTTGACGCCCGCCATGTCGAGCGCGCGCTTGCCGGCCAGGCAGCTCAGGTTGAAGACTGGGTCGAGGGCGCCCGCCGAGACGCGACGCTCGCGGATGCCGGTGCGCTGCGCGATCCAGTCATCGCTCGTGTCGAGGATGCGCGCGAGATCGTTGTTCGTCAGCGTGGTGTCGGGAACGGCCGAACCGGTTCCCGCGAGCCGGACACCGCAGGGCTGGATCATGCCTGGGCCGCCGTGCACGCCGCGAAGCGCTTGACGAGCGTGTCGTTGATCCCCGCGGTGACGAATTGCTTGCAGCGCAGCACGGCGTTCATGATGGTGCGTGCCTGGCTCGAGCCGTGGCTGATGAGGCAGGTGCCGTTCACGCCCATGAGCGGCGCGCCGCCGTACTCGTGATAGTCGTACTTGGCGTAAAGGCTCTTGACGACCGGGTCGAGCCGGGCCGCGAGCGAAGGATCGATCTCGAGCACCTCGGTGGCGAGGGCTCGGAAGATGCCGGCCGAGAGACCCTCGGCGAGCTTGATCATGACGTTCCCCACGACGCCGTTGGTGATCACCACGTCGGCTTCGCCGTCGAACACCCCGCGGCCCTCGACGAAGCCGATGAAGTTGATGTTGGGCGTGTTTTCCAGGAGTTCACGGGCCTCCTTGGCATCGGCCGTGCCCTTGTTGGCTTCGCCACCGACGTTCATGAGGGCGACGCGAGGCTGCTTGATGCCGAGGATGTCGTGGGCATAGACATCGCCCATGACGCCATACTGCGCCAGGTGCGCCGGCTTGGGCTCGATGTTCGCGCCGACGTCGATGAGCACCACCGGGCCAGCGAAGGTCGGGATGGTGCAGGCGATGCCCGGGCGGATCACGCCGGGCAGGCGACGCAGGTACATCTGGGCGCCGGCCACGCACGCGCCGGTGTTGCCCGCACTGAGGATCGCATCGAGCCGCTGGGCATGCCCGGGTGCGCCCATCTTGCTCATGACCGTGATCGACGAGTCGTCCTTGTTGCGGATGCCGTCGACGGGCGACTCATCCATGCCGATGACCTGCGACGTGAACACGCACTCGATGCGCGGATCCTTGATGCCGCGCTCGCTGAGCGTGTCCTCGATGGCGCCGCGATCACCCAGCAGCACCAGCGTGTCGTCGTCGGCGAGGCGGGGAAGGGCCTGCAACGCACCCTTCAGGATCTCGTCGGGGGCGTTGTCGCCCCCCATGACGTCGACGCCGATGCGCATTTAGGCTTCCTGGCCGCCGAGCTTCAGCTGCAGGCCGGGGCGGACGTAGCCGCAGGCCATGCACGAGGCGTGCGGACGCTTGGCAGCGCCGCAGTTGGGGCACAGGGTGGTGTGCACGGGCTTGAGGGCCTGGTGCGCACGGCGACGGCGCTTGCGGCCGGGCGAGGTTCGGAAGGCGGGATTCATGGCTGGCTCCGTGGTCAGGGCGCGCACGACAGGGCGCGCTGTGTCGAGCGAAGCAGTCTAGGGGAACGGTGCTGCAAGTCAAGGAGATGAAGGGTCTTCCTATAACACGGAAGCGGACCGTTGCAGTGGAGCCGAGGCTTCGCTAGTCTTGTCGACCCTTCACTTCAAACGCCAATGCCGACCATCAACCAACTCGTTCGCAAGCCCCGCCGCTCTCCCGCCACCAAGTCCAAGGTGCGCGAACTTGCCGCCTGCCCGCAAAAGCGCGGCGTGTGCCTGCAGGTCAAGACGGTCAGCCCCAAGAAGCCGAACTCCGCGCTCCGCAAGGTGTGCCGCGTTCGTCTGAGCAACGGCCGTGAAGTCACTGCCTACATCGGCGGCGAAGGCCACAACCTCCAGGAGCACTCGATCGTGCTCGTCCGCGGCGGCCGTGTGCGCGACCTTCCCGGCGTGCGCTACCACGTCGTGCGCGGTGCACTCGACTGCCTCGGCGTCGATGGCCGCAAGAAGAGCCGCTCGTGCTACGGCGTGAAGAAGAAGGCCGCCGCTACCAAGAAGTGATCGTGCGGCGATGACGGAACACCCGCGGGCAACCGCGGGAGCAGCCCCGGGAACATCCCGGGCCGTGCGGGCCGGTCGCCTGCGACAACCCCAGTAACGGTGCTCCCCAGTCCGGGCATGTCCAACGCCCGAGCATCGTGAACACAACCGGGCCAATGGCCCAGAGGACCCAGAGATGGCACGTTTCACCGCCAGCGAAAAGCAGCTCAAGCCCGATCCCCGCTATCAGGACTTGGTCGTCTCCAAGTTCATCAACTGCATCATGGAAGACGGCAAGAAGGCCACCGCCATGCGCGTGGTCTATGACGCCTTCGACGTGATCCAGGCCCGCCTGGACAAGGACAAGTCGGAGAACATGCCGAAGACCGCGATCGAGGTCTTCCACCTCGCGCTCGAGAACGTGCGCCCGTCGGTCGAAGTGCGCTCCAAGCGCGTCGGTGGTGCCAACTATCAGGTGCCGATGCAGCTCTCCAAGCGCCGCGCCCAGAGCCTGGCCTTCCGCTGGATCATCGGTTCGGCCCGCGACGAGAAGGGCAAGCCGATCGCCCAGCGCCTGAGCAAGGAAATCATGGACTCCGCCCGCAACGAGGGCAAGTCGGTGCAGACGCGCGAGAACACGCACAAGATGGCCGACGCCAACAAGGCGTTCGCCCACTTCGCGTGGTGATCCGGTCCCGCGCGAGCGGGATGCCGGCCACGGCCATGCACGGTTCCAGGCACACACTCCAAGGGCGGGCCACTCGGCCCGCCCTGTTCATTGGTCACGGACGCATGACGGAGCCGTCGCTCGGCCAGCGTCCATCGGGTCACGTGCATGGCTGAGCACGCCGATCGCCATGCGCGTCAGCGCCTCGTCGCAGGATTCACCGGGTCGGCGCAGGAGCGGCTGCGCGCCTCGAGCGCGCTGGTCGCCGGGTGCGGGGCGCTGGGCTGCCTGATGGCGGACCAACTCGTGCGTGCAGGTGTGGGCCGCGTGGTGATCGTGGACCGTGACGTGGTCGAGCCGAGCAACCTGCAGCGCCAGTCGCTGTTTGCGACGGCCGATGTCGGCGTGCCCAAGGCGATCGCGGCGCGCGCGCGGCTCGAGGCCGTCGATCCTTCGGTCCGCGTCGAGGCGTGGGTTGACTCGATCGATCGCGAATCGATCGAGGACTACGTCGACGGCATCGATCTGGCGTTCGACGGCTTCGATGCGATGGAGCCTCGGTACCTGCTGAATGACGTGTGCGTGCGCGATGCCCGCCCGTGGGTGTACTGCGCCGCGATCGCCACGCAGGCGCGCGCCATGCTGGTGCGGCCCGGCGGTCCTTGTCTGCGATGCGTGTGGCCCGATGCTCCGCCGGCCGGTGCACTGGGCACATGCGACACCGTGGGCGTGCTCGGCTCGACGGTGGCCATCGCGGCGGGAGCGAGCGTGGCGCTCGGGCTGCCGCTGCTTGCGGGGGCCGCGCCGCCAGCGCCCGCGCTCGTCAGCGTCGACACGGCTGGGGGTGCTTGGCGCACCATCGCCGTCGCGCGGGACCCGGCGTGCCCATGCTGTGGCGCTGGGCGGTTCGACTGGCTCGATGGCGTGGCTGGATCGGCTGCGGCGGTCCTCTGCGGGCGCAACGCCGTGCAGATCCGGCCGGTGGTCGAGTCGACCCTGGATGAAGCGGGCTGGCTGGCGCGACTCGCACCTGCAGGATCGTTCACGGTTGGTCAAGGATTGGTTCGCGGCTCGATCGATCCCTCGCTGTCGAGCGGCTTGATGCTCGAGTTCACCGTGTTCGTCGATGGCAGGGTGGTGGTGCACGGCACCAGCGATCCTTCGATTGCCGCGGCGGTCTGCGCGCGCGTCCTTGGCGGTTGATCGATGCGGCGGATCGGTCGGTACGATCCCGCGACCATGGGACTCTTCGCCAGCTGCATCGCTCACGACTGCCTCGCCACCGTCGGCTACGCCGACAAGCTCTGCCAGGGGATCCCTGCGGAGTCGTTCGCGCGCATGCCCTTCAAGGACATGAACAGCGCGGCCTTCAACATCGGTCACCTGAGCATCTATCCCGCGCGCATGGCGACGTTGATCGGCCACGAGGGCGCGATCTCGAACCCCGCGGGCTGGGAGGATCTCTTCAAGGCCGGCGCGCCGTGCGTGGATGCCGGGACGTATCCATCGAAGGATGCGCTGATGGCGCACTACATGGCCGGTCACCAGAAGGTGGCGGAACTGCTGACCGAGCTTGACGATGCGGTGCTGGCCGGGCCGAATCCGGTGGAAGGCGTGTTCAAGGAGCGCTTCCCCGTGTTGGGCCAGGCTGTGCTCTTCCTGTGCAACAACCACCAGATGATGCACCTGGGCCAGATCAGCGCGTGGCGCCGCGTGATGGGACTCGGGAGCGCGATGTGACGCAGCGCGCCGCGTGGCTCGCGCTTCTGGCGTGGGTGGCGGTGCTGATCCTGCCGATGGCGGCGTTCGCGCAGTACGCGAACCTGTCCGTCGAGCCGATCGACATCAGCGCGCTTGCCCGCATGCTGCGCGAGGAGTGCGGTGCCGAGCCTGCCGACTGGGATGCGTTCGAGCGAGCGCATGTGGACTATGTCGCGCGCCATGGGCCGCTGGTCGAGCGATCGTGCAAGGCCGTCAAGGCATCCGAAGGCGACATGGAGCGCCAGCGGGGACCATCGATCGAGTTGCAGCTGGCGCAGCAGGAGCTGGATGGTGCCCTCTTCGCCGCCATCGCGGCCCTGATGCCGATGGATGCCGCGGAGGGCATCGAGCGTGTGCGGGTGCGTCGCGAGCTTGCGGTGGTGGCTCGCATGAGCGGTTGGCTAGGTCAGATCTCCGCGCTCGATGCTGCCGGGTCGCTCCAGCGCGTGCTGCGGGACGATCCACAGCGATGGGCCGGGCTCAAGCCCGAGATCGATCGCCACCGTCGGGCCCGTCGCGACTTGCTGCGTCGCTTGATGCGCACGATCGGCGAGGCGCTGGAGTGCAGCAGCCGGAGTTCCGAGGAGCAGGAGGCGATCTGGGCCGAATACAGAGGCCTCATGGAACGGATCGAGCGCGTGGTGCGCGAGGCGGAGCAGCAGGCCGGCCCTTCAAACGCGGTGCCGGACGATGCGCCTGCGCATGCTGACGGCAGCGGCGCCCATGATGCATCGACACTGGCTGAGCCGGTTGATCCGGCAAGCTTCGTGAATGAGCTTCAGCAGGAACAGCAGGCGGTGCTCCGCCGTGTAGCCGCGATCCACAACGCATGCTGGCAGTCCATGGCCACGGCGACTGCCTCGGTCATCGACCACGATGTGGCGCTGTATGCGTCGTTGGCGACGCAATTGACGCCGCTGCAGCGCATGACGTGGCGTCGCAGCGTGGCCGGCGAACTCAGCGTGGCGACCGATCGTGGGTACGGCGTTGAGCAGTTCGCGCTTGCCTTGCTTCGGGCGCCGGGAGTGGACCAGCCCCTGCGCGAGCGGATGCTCGCCGCGCTCTCGCGTTGGGCGGACGAGGATGGTGCGACGCAAGAGGCCATGTTCCGGACCGCGGGCGAACGCACG
>JAGWXC010000143.1 GCA_018970045.1 Planctomycetota bacterium
CCTCGGGACGGAGGCATGCGGAACCCTGTTCCGCGTGCCGAGCGTCCCGACTCACCCTCGGGACGGAGGCATGCGGAACCCTGTTCCGCGTGCCGAGCGTCCCGACTCACCCTCGGGACGGAGGTCCCGAGCCGCAGGCTCGGGGCCGAGCGTCCCGACTCGCCCTCGGGACGGAGGCACACGGAACCTTGTTCCGCGTGCCGAGCGTCCCGACTCTCTCAGTGGTTGAAGACCGGATTCTCGCCCGTCTCGAGGTACGTGTACCCCGACAGGCCGGCTTCGTAGGCGCGGATGTACGCCTGGCTCTCGGCGGCGCTCATGCGCTTGTCGCGCACGGCGATCTCGCACTCGCGACGGATCGCGGCGCTGAGGTCATTGACGTCGTACTGCACGTAGCTCAGCACCTCGCGCACGGTGTCGCCGTGCACGACCTCGTCGATCCACCAGTCGCCGTCGTCATCGAGGCGCACGTGGGCGACGTGGGTGTCGCCGAAGAGGTTGTGCAGGTCGCCGAGGGTTTCCTGGTACGCGCCGCAGAGGAAGACCCCAATGAAGTAGTCCTGGCCTTCCTGGAAGTCGTGCAGCTCGACCCACTTCTTGACGTCGTGGTCATCGCAGAAGCGGTCGATCTTGCCGTCCGAGTCGCAGGTGATGTCAGCCAGGGTCGCCTTGCGCGTGGGCTTCTCGCCGAGCCGGTGGATCGGCATGATCGGGAAGAGCTGCTTGATCGCCCAGATGTCGGGCAGGCTCTGGAAGATCGAGAGGTTGCAGAAGTAGATGTCCGACATGTCCCCCTCGATGTCGTCGAGCTCCTCGGGGACGTCGTCGGTGTCCATCTCGCGCACCTTGTCGCGGATCTTGGCGCAGGTCGCCCAGAACAGGCGATCGAGCATCGCTCGGTGCTCGAGGCTCAGGTGGCCGACGCTGAACAGACGGACGCCCTCGTCGCGGGCCTCGAGCGCATCGTGGTACTGCTCGACCAGGCGCCGTTCGCTCACCGCCTTGTAGGTCTCCCACAGTTCGGTGATCGCGCGCGGCAGTTCCTCGCCGGCGGGCGGCACCGGCAGCGTGGCGGGCGCCGTGACGCGGTCCGGGCGGTTGGCCCCGAGCGCATCGAACACGAGCACCGACTGCTGCGCGACCATGGCGCGACCCGACTCAGTCACGATCGTCGGATGGGGCACGCCCTCCTCGTCGCAGACCGACATGATCTTGTAGACGACCGTGCTGGCGTACTCGGGCAGCGTGTAGTTCATCGAGAACTCGAAGCTGGTCTGGCTGCCGTCGTAGTCGATGCCCAGGCCGCCGCCGACATCCAGGTACTTCATCCCGGCGCCCATGCGCACGAGCTGCGAGTAGATGCGCGCGAGCTCGTTGACGCCCGAGGTCACCTGGCGAATGTCGTGGATCTGGCTGCCCATGTGGCAGTGCAGGAGCTGCAGGCAATCCTGCATGCCGCGGGCCTTGAGGAACTCGAAGACCTCGAGGACCTCGGTCAGCGAGAGGCCGAACTTGGCCTTCGCGCCACTCGAGTGCCGCCAGCGGCCCGCGCCCGGGGTGCTCAGGTTCACGCGCACGCCGATCTGCGGACGCACGCCCAGCCGCTGCGCGTGCGACACGATCAGGTGCAGTTCGGTCAGATTCTCGATGACCGGAATGATGTTCCGGCCGAGCTTGGCCGCGAGCGTGACGAACTCGATGTAACGGTCTTCCTTGAAGCCGTTGCAGATGATGAGGCGCTCGGGGCTGTCGGCGGTCATGCCCATGACCGCCAGCAGTTCGGGCTTGCTGCCGACCTCAAGGCCAAAGCCGAGCGGCACGCCGTACTTGCGGACTTCCTCCACGATGCGCCGCTGCTGGTTGACCTTGATCGGGTAGACGCCGCAGTAGTTGCCCTTGAAGCCGTTCTCCGCGATCGCCACATCGAACGCCTCGCGCAGATCGCGCAGGCGGCGCTCGAGCAGGTCGCTGAAATGGATGAGCACCGGTGTCTTCAGGCCACGCTCGCGCATGCCCTGCACGACCTCGAAGAGATCGATCTCGGCGCCCGGCGTGCGCCCGGGGCGCACGACCACGTTGCCCGAGGGATTGATGTCGAAGAAGCCCTTGCCCCAGAGCCTGATCTGGTAGGCGTCGGCGCTGTCATCGATGGTCCAGCCCGGAGCGAGTCCGGTGCGGGCAGGACGCGAGGCGGGCTGGGTCGACGCGTGGTCGGGCTGGATCTGGGTCATCGAGTTGGTGTCGGAGTGCGGACCAACGCCGGATGGCGATGGGGAATCGCGAAGTGTATCCCCAATCGACGTTCCTCCAAGGGCTTTGGGACGGGATTGGCGCGCTCGCCGGGCCATCACTCGGAACCCACCGGCGCAGGCGCCACCCAGCGAGCGGGATCGGCTGCACCCGGCTGCTGCATGAGCAGCGCCATCATGCTCATGGCCGTGCCGAAGTTGGCGCTGCGCGGGAAGACCCGGTCGTTCCAGGTGCCCTCGGCCGAGCGCGTGCGGAAGAGCAGCTCGTTGAACGCGGACCAATGCTTGGCGCGGCGATCCTCCGGCAGCAAGGCGATCGCCTGCGCCGCGTAGTAGTGGGCGTAATAGAAGTAGTAGGGCGCCACGCCGTACGGCGCGACGTGGGTGCCCGTCTTGGCTCGCCGGACCTCGAGCGCATCCCAGTGCGCGCAGAACGCCTCGATCGCCCGCTCGAGCCCTTCAGGCGAGCCGCGACCCGCCAGCGTCATCGCGACCTCGGCAGCGCACATGCGACCGACCGCACCCGGGATCTGGTCTGCCTTGTCCTTCACGCCCTTGCCGCCAGAGTAGTCCACGTAGCCGCTGGCCGCAGCCGTGGTCCCCGCGAGCGCCTTGAGTGCGCGCTCAATCATGGCCGGGTCGACCGCGTGGCCCTGCGCCTTGGCCGCGAAGAACGTCTCGAGGCACGGCGCCGTCATGAACGGACTCGCCGGGCACGGCGTGTCGCGCCCGGGCTGGCGTGAATAGGTCCAGCCGCCCACCTGCGGGATCTCGAGCTTGGCCAGCGCCGCGAGGTACCACGCCGTTGCAGCGTTCACCTGGTCCTTCATGGCTTCGGGAACGGCGCCCGCGCGCTGCGCAGCGAGCAGAAAACGCGCGCCGTAACACATTCCCCACCCACGCACGTCGTAGCCGCCGTCGTAGTCGTCGGGGCTCATGAGGGGTTCCTTGATCCCCTCGCAGACGAACGCGATCGCCTTGCCGATGGCCGCCGTGCGCGCCGGGTCACCTGCATGGCCGGGCGCCCGCAGGAGCGCTTCGCCGCAGATGCCCGTGCCGCCGATGCGGTAGCCGACCGGAATCTTGCCGCCGACGCGGTAGACGCCTTCGTACGGCCACTGGCCCGGCTCCTCCTGCATCGCCACGAGCCGCTCGATCGCGGTGGCGATGATCGGCGAAAGGTCGTTCGGCACCTCGACCGGTGCACGCGGTGCGCTCGGCGCAGGTGCGGCGTCCGCCTTGCGCGAGCGTCGCGACGGTTCCTTCGTCGCCGGTGCTGCCGGCGCATCGGCAGGCCCCTTCGGCGCGGGATCCTGGGGCAGCGCGCACACGATCGAGAGCAGGACCGGAAGAAGGCTCGTCGTCATGCGTGCGATGCTATCCGCGGGCGCGGCTATCCTCGCTGCATGCTGCGCATCATTGGTGGTGAGTACCGAAGCCGCGTGCTCGCCACGCCTCACGGCAAGGACCAGACGCGACCGATGGGTGCCCGCACCAAGGAAGCGATCTTCAACCTGCTTCGTGGCTGGTTCGAGGACGCCCATGTGCTGGACCTCTTCGCCGGCGTGGGCACGATGGGGCTCGAGGCCGTGAGCCGCGGTGCGGCGCGGGTGGTCATGGTCGAGCGCGACCGCCACGTCTTCCAGATCCTGCAGGGCAACGTGCACGCCCTCGGCTGCGGCAGCCGTGCGATTCCCGTGATGGCGGATGCCCTCGGTCCGGTGGCGATCGCCAGCGCGCCAGCACCCGTTGACATCGTCTTCATGGATCCGCCGTTCACGATGATGCGCGAAGAGCTCGGCTTGGCCCGCGTGAAGGCGCAACTGGCTGCCTGCGTGCCGGTCATGAAACCGAAGTCCTTTCTCGTCGTGCGTTCGCCGGACCAACCCGTGGCCGCCGAATGGGCGATCGAAGGCCTCGCCGGCCCCGAGGTGCACCACTACGGCAGCGAGCAGTGGGTCATGCTCTTTGCCCCGCAGGCCAACGGCTGATGGTCGATCTCGGCGGCAGCTTTCCCCACAGCCTGCGCCGGCATGCGCGGTGGATGAGCCTGGCGGGCGCACCTGCGGTTGTCATGCATCCCGATCACGACGAGGGCGCGTCGCCCACGTTGCGCACGCTGCCGTGGGTGCTCTGGTTCCACGGACGCACGGTCAACAAGGAACTCGACCCCGGCCGCTACCTGCGATGGCTGCGGGCGGGGATCGGCTGCGTGGCGGTCGATCTGCCCGGACACGGCGAGCGGCTCGATCCCCCGCTGCAGGCACCGAGCCGCGTGCTGGATGTGGTGCGCCGCGCCGAGGCCGAGATCGACGCGATCGTCGGCAGCATGCGGCAGCTGGATGGCTTCGATCCCGACCGCATCGGGCTGGGCGGCATGAGCGCCGGCGGCATGGTGTCGATGGTCCGGCTTTGCCGGGCACACGCGTTCATGGGCGCGCTGCTCGAGAGCACGACCGGGGACTGGAGCGCGCGCGTGGCTGGCGCACACTGGCCGATGGACCTTGTGCGAGCCTTGAATCCCATCGATCATCTTGCGGCCTGGCGCGAGATCCCCGTGCTCGCGATCCACTCGGAGCTGGACGAGTGGGTGCCGATCGATGGCCAGCGCCGCTTCCTCGATGCGCTGCGCTCGCGCGCCGTGCATCCGGAGCACATCGAACTGCTGGCCTTCGGGTCGACCGGTGCGCCCTTCGAGCATTCGGGGTTCGGCCGCATGGGCGCGGTCGCCAAGGATGCAGGCACCGCCTTCTGGCTGCGCACCTTCGGCATCGACGCGCCCCCGCGCGATTGACGCGGCCCGTCAGGGCTTCGGCGGGCTCGCCGACTTCGCTGCCGCCTTGCGCGCGGCGAACTCGATCGGGTTCTCACCGGCCCAGATGGCATCGCCTGCACCGCTCGCCACGATCTGCTTGACGAAGGCCTGGTACTGGCGATCGAGCTCGCGCTCGTCGACCTTGAAGTACTGGTTCAGCACGAGCCGACCGGGCATCAGGCGCGAGCGTCGCACGAGACCCATGCGATCGGCCATGCGGCCGTTCGCCGCATCATCGACGAGCTGGCGGAAGGCCGCGCGGTAACGACCGCCCTCGCCTTCGTTGAGGAAATGCATGAGCGCCCAGACTTGCGCGTAGTAGCTCAGCAGCGAGTCGCGACCGTCGCCGAGGAAAGACTGCGGCGTGCCGCTGACGAGCTGCCCGAGCGAGACCATGCGGCCCTCGCGCACCACGCTGCGCAGTTCACTGAAGCGCTCGAGGTTGCGCCACGGCAGGAATTCGATCGTCGTGCGCTCGTTGCGCATGCGATGGCCCTCCATGAAGGTGGCCAGGCCTTCCTCCATCCACGGCGGCAGCGGCTCGACGAACGTCGACTGCGTGTACTGGTGCCAGCCCTCGTGCGCCACGATGAAAAGCGTGTCGACCGGCCCGATGTCGTAGAGGACCGCGCGGCCCTCGATCGTGTAGCCGCCGCGCCCCATGCCGAGGTAGAGCTCGGCGCTGTCACGCAGCGCTTCGCGCGTGTACTGCTCCCACTGCGAACGCTTGCCAAAGATGTAGGTGTCGATCGGGCGGCGGGGTTCGGGCAGCGCGCCCAGCGCCGTGCGGTAGTGCTGCATGGCCTGCCAGGCGAAGCGCGGCAGCGTGTCGGCGAGCCATCGATCGCGGACGACCACATGGATCGAAAGACCCGGAAGTCGCACGATGCTGCCCTGCGCGCCGCCGAACACCCACGGCTCGATCGTGGGCTGCGGCATGGCCATGAGCGCGGGTTCGGGACGCACGGCTCCGGGCGTGGCCTCCACGCCGGGTGCCGAAGGCGGCACGGTGGTGCACGCGGCGATGGGCAGCACCATGAGCATCGATGCGACCAGACCCGGCCGGGCGAAGGCGCCAAGCCGAGTCCAAGCCACCTCGGCCCATCGTGCGCGGGTGTTCACGCCTGTGCCCCCAGCGCAGCGAGCGCGCTTCGTGCGGCATCGAGATCCGACT
>JAGWXC010000144.1 GCA_018970045.1 Planctomycetota bacterium
GGAAGCTGCTGCGTGCAGCACCCAGGCGGTGGCTGCGAGAACAAGGCCTGCTGCCAGGATGTCTGCGAGGTTGACTTCTACTGCTGCCAAGTGCAGTGGGATGCCTCGTGCGTCGAGCTCGCCGTCAAGGTGTGCGAGTCAGGGCTCTGCGATGGCGAGTCGTGTGGTTCGCCGCAGGCTGGGTCGTGCTTCGAGGAGCGCACCGAGCCGTACTGCAACAACTTCCGATGCTGCAACGTGGTCTGCAGCTACGAGCCGCTGTGCTGCTCGACGGCGTGGGATGCCACGTGCGTGCAGTACGCCGAGGCGCTCTGCACATCCTTCACCGGCGACCTTCCCGAGCCGCCCCCGGCGGGCCAGAAGGGCAACCAGTTCCGCGAGCGCGGTGAGGGTCTGCGTCGAGCCAAGCCTTCGGGGCGCCCACTGGATCTGAAGAAGCTTCGCGGTGCACAGGCTGCACCCAGTGCGCCGACCACTCCCGTGGCGCCGCCCCCGGCCACCGTCAAGCCAGGCAAGCCAGCCAAGTGAGCTGGGCCGCTCGATCGGTGCGCGTGACGCCGATCAGCCTTGGCTGCGTCATCAGGCCGTAGCGCGCGATGAGGCCGTAGCGCCTGATCGTGCGCTCACGAGTGATCTGTCGCTCACGAGTGATCAGGCGCTGACCAGCGTCTGGGTGCGCTCGGGCCCCACACTGACCATGGAGACCGGCACGCCCACGTGCTGCTCGACGGCATCGAGGTAGTCGCGCGCGGCCTGGGGCAGGGCGGCGCGATCCGGCAGGTCGCTGACCTGCTCGGTCCAGCCCTTGAAGGTCGAGTACACGGGCGTGGCGCCTTCGAGCCGCTTGGCATCGGGAATGAAGCGATCGGTGACCGTGCCATCGGCCAAGCGGTAGTGCGTGCAGATGCGGAGCTCGTCGAAGCCCGTGAGCACGTCGAAGAGCGTGCAGGCGATCTCGGTCGCGCCGCAGACCATGGCGCTGTAGCGCACCGCGACCAGGTCGAGCCAGCCGCAGCGGCGGGGACGACCGGTGGTGGTGCCGTACTCGCGGCCTCGCTCACGAATGGTCGAGCCGGTCTGGTCCAGCAGCTCGGTCGGGAAGGGGCCGGCGCCCACGCGCGTGCTGTAGGCCTTCATGATCCCGATGACGCGCTGCAGGGAGCGACCGGGAATGCCCGTGCCCGAGTGGATCCCGGCGGTCGAGCAGTTCGAGCTCGTGACGTAGGGGTACGTGCCGTGATCGATGTCGAGCAGGCACGCGTTCGCGCCTTCGAAGAGCAGGCTGCGGCCGGCGCGCTGGCAATCGTGCAGGTGATAGACGGTGTCCCTGATGTGCGGGCGCAGGCGCTCACCGAGGGCGGCGTAGCGCGCGGTCAGCGCCGCGGGATCGAGCGGCGGGGCCTGGACCCCGAGTGCCTTCAGTTCCTCGGTCCGCAGGCGGCAGATGACCTGGAGCCGGCTGGCCAGGTACTCGGCATCGAGCAGATCGCCCATGCGGATCGCCGTCGAGCGATGGATCTTGTCGGCGTACGCGGGGCCGATGCCGCGGCGCGTGGTGCCGATCGAGAGATTCCCGCGCTCGCCGGCGGTCACGCCCGAGAGGTACTCCTCGAGCGCTGCATCCTGCTCCTTGTGGTACGGCATGACCACATGCGCCCGGTCGGAGATGACCAGGTTCGTGCCGACCTTGATGCCGCGGGCCTCGAGGCCCTCCATCTCCTGGATCAGCTTCTCGGGGTCGACCACGACGCCGTTGCCGATGACGCACGACTTGTCCGGGTAGAGGATCCCACTGGGGATCAGGTGCAGCGCGTAACGCTGGTCGCCCACCACGACCGTGTGGCCGGCGTTGGCGCCGCCGTTGTAGCGCACGATCACATCGTGGCCGGCGGTGAGGACATCGACGATCTTGCCCTTGCCCTCATCGCCCCATTGGAGCCCGACGACGGCGGTGGTGTGCGGTGCGTGCTGCATGAAGCGGGGGATGCTAACGGCGCGTGGGGCTAGGCTGCAGCCATGGAACCCGTGCACCTGCCGCAAGCGCCCGGTGGTCAGGCCACGGCGCGGCCGCTCTCGTCGTGGCTGCCGCAGCTCGCGGCGGCCAGGCCCGCCGGTGCCTACGTGCACGTGCCGTTCTGCTTCCACAAGTGCCACTACTGCGACTTCTACTCCTTCGTCGACACGAAGGACCGTCAGGACGCGTTCGTCGATCGGCTCCTGGCCGAGGCCCGTGCGATGGCCACGCTGGTGCACGCACCGCTCACGACGCTCTTCGTGGGTGGCGGGACGCCGACGCTGCTCACGGATGAGCGGCTCGCGCGACTCTTGCGCGGGCTGCGTGAGCTGTTGCCTTGGGCCGACGGCGCCGAGTGGACCGTGGAGGCGAATCCCGAGACCGTGACGGCTGCCAAGGCTGGCGTGCTCGCATCCTGCGGCGTCACGCGCGTGAGCATGGGGGCGCAGAGCTTCCAGTCTGGACTGCTGCGGCAGCTCGAGCGCCACCACGAACCGGCATCGGTCGCGCGCGCGATGGGGCTGCTCCGTGCGGCGGGGATCGCGCGCCTGAACATCGATCTCATCTTCGCGGTGCCGACCTCGACCTTGGAGCAGTGGCAGGACGATCTCGCCCAGGCGCTGGCGCTCGCTCCCGATCACCTCTCGTGCTACGGATTGGTGTACGAGCCGGGCACGCCGCTCCGGGCGCGCCTCGAGGCCGGTGGCGTCGAGCGGCTGGACGAGGACCTTGAGGCGAGCATGTATGAGCACACGGTCGCCACGCTTGCGGCGGCCGGCTACCACCACTACGAGATCAGCAACTGGGCCAAGCCCGGGCAGGAGTGCCGTCACAACCTGCTGTATTGGGAGGACGGCGAGTGGATCGCCCTCGGCCCGAGCGCCAGCGGCCACGCAGCCGGGCTGCGATGGAAGAACGTGGCGGTGCTCCAGGAGTGGCTCGATCAAGGGCCGTGGCCACCCGTGCGCAGCGTCGAAGCGCTTGATGAGGATGGCCGGATCGGCGAGGCGTTCCTGATGGGTCTGCGGCTGCTGGATGGCATGCGCGCGGATCGCGTGCAGTCACTGCTGGGGCGTGGCGCACGTGCAGCGCAGCGCAAGACGGCCATCGATGCGGCCGTGGCGCGTGGGGACATGGAGTGGTCAGGCGATCGGCTGCGCTTCTCGGAGCGCGGCGTGCTCACGAGCGACAGCGTGCTGCGCGAGCTGCTCTAGCGCGACCGGAAGGGGCGCTCAGCGACCCGTGAAGAACTTCTTCACCGCGTGCACCGTGACGTCGCGGCCGATGGCGGCGATCGACTCGGTCAGGGGAATCTCCTTCGGGCAGACCTTCACGCAGTTCTGCGCGTTGCCGCAATCGTTCACGCCGCCCTCGCCGGTGAGCACCTCGAGCCGCGCTTCCTTCTCGGTGGCGCCGGTCGCGTGCATGTTGAAGAGGCGCGCTTGGTTGATCGCGGCTGCGCCGACGAACGACGTGTCCCAGGCCTTCGGATCGGCTTCCTTCTGGTACTGCGGGCACGCCTCGAGGCAGCAGCCGCAGGACATGCAGGTGCTCATGACGTAGCGCGTTTCCTGGCGATCCGGGGTTTCCTGAGGGCCCGCACCGAGGTTGTACGTGCCGTCGATCGGGACCCAGGCCTTGACGCGGCGCAGTGCCGCGAACATGCGCTCGCGATCGACGGAGAGGTCGCGCACCACGGGGAACTTGCCCATGGGTTCGATGGTGATGGTGTTGTCCTCGCCCACGATCTGGCCGATCAGCGCACTGCAGGCGGGGCGCACGCGGCCGTTGATGACCATGGCGCACGAGCCGCAGACTTCCTCAAGGCAGCCGCTGTCGTACACGACCGGGGTGGTGGCCGAGCCCTCGGTGGTGACGGGGCGGGCGGCGATCGACTGGAGCACGCTGATGAGGTTCGCGGTGTCCTGCGTTTCGACCTGGAAGGACTCCCAACGAGGCTGCTCGGCCGGGCCGTTCTGGCGCTTGATCGTGACGGTGATCGTGCGGACGGGGTTGGCCGAGGTGGTGTTGGGCGAAGCGATCATGGCTGCCCGATTCTAGGCTCGCAGGTGGATCACGGTGGCGCGCTGGGTGCCTCGGCAGCCGGAGTCGGGCATTTGCGCAAACCTGAACCGGGGTTCGGCCGATAGGTGGGACATGGCCATGCCCGCACTGCTCAGGCTGCTCCGCCCCGGAGACTGGACCAAGGGCGTCTTCGTCCTGATCCCCATCGTCTTCTGGCTGGCCGGTGAGGGCCGAGCGGTCGAGCGTTCGGTGCTCGATGCCAAGCTCAGGGCGGCGCTCATGGCGTTCGTGGCGGTCGGCCTGGTGGCCAGCGGTTGGTACGCCCTCAATGATGCGTGGGACGCCGCAGAGGACCGCCTGCACCCGACCAAGCGGCGACGACCGGTGGCCAGCGGGGCGGTGTCTGCCGCCACGGCCACGCTCGTGGGCATGGGGTGCATGCTTGTGGGGTTGACGATCGGCTTTGCCATCGGCAACGGAGCTGGATGGCTCGTCGCGACCTACGCCGTGCTGCAGGCCGGCTACAACCTCACGCTCAAGCGTCGCGCCTACCTCGATGTGGCGACGATCGCCCTCGGGTTCACCCTGCGCGCGGTCGTGGGCGCGGTCGCGATCGACGTGCGCATCTCGGTGTGGCTCGTGCTGTGCGTCTTCTTCCTCACGCTGTTCCTCGGCTTCGTGAAGCGAACCTGCGACCTGGTGGCGGCGCAGCGCGAGGGCGGCGGTTGGCGGCAGCGAGCGGGCTACGGGGATGAGCAAGAGCTGCAGTTCCTGCTGGCGATCTCGGCGTGCATGGCCGTGCTCATGTACCTGCTCTACACGCTCAGCGACCACGCGAAGAGCCTCTACGGCGCCGGGGCCGCGGGCTTGGCGTTGCTCACGCCGTTCGTGCTGCTGGTCGTGTACCGCTTCTACCGCCGTGCTCGCCGGGGCCTGAGCGACAGCCCGCTCGAGGTGCTGCGCACGGATCGCACGGCGCTCGTGGGCATGGCATGCTTCGTGGCCGGGACGTGGGCGAGCCTCTACTGGCCCCAAGCCAAGCAGTGGCTCGAGCGACTCTTCATCGCCTGACGGCCTGATGCGCCGGAGGCGCATCGCCTTCACGCACGGAGCGTTCGCCTGCCTCGTCAGCTCGCGTCGGGACTCGCTGGAACAGCCACCTTGGGCGCCGGAGCGCCTGCGGGGGCCTCGACCTTGCCGTACGTGCGGGCGCGTGGCTGCACGAGGGCCGTGTCGACGTCCTCGAAGCTGATGCTGCAGCCACCCGAGGTCGGGTCGTACGCCGCGACGGTCGACTTGAGGAAACGATCGTCGTTGCGGGTCGGGTAGTCGGTGCGGTAGTGGCTGCCGCGGCTTTCCTTGCGCTCGATCGAACCCTCGATGATGGCCTGGGCCAGGATGACCATGTCCGCCACCGCACGGGCGTAGGACAGGTTCTGATTGGTCCACATGCCGGTGTCCGACAGGCTCATGCGGCGCGAGCGGTCGCGGAGGTCGGCGAGCTTGGCGCGCGCCTGCAGCAGGCGGGCCTCGCTCTTCACGACGGTGGCGGCGGCGGTCATCTCGTCGCCGAGTTCCTTGCCGATCTGGTACGGGTTCTCGCCGCCGGTGCCTGTGGCGAGCGACTGCATGCGCGCCTGTTCAGCCGCGACGCCGTCGTCGAAGACCTGCTGCGGCACAGCGTCGACCGCGTGCTCCTTGGCCCACGCCGCCACGCTCGCGCCCGAGAAGAGGCCGTCGAAGATGCAGCTGAGCAGGGCGTTCGCGCCGAGGCGGTTCGCGCCGTGGAACTGGTAGTTGACCTCGCCGAAGGCGTAGAGCCCCGGGATGTTGGTCATCATGTTGTTCGGCGCGCCGTACACCATGCCCTGGTGATCGGGCTTGGCGGTGTAGGTCGTCCACAGCCCGCCCATGCTGTAGTGCATGCCGGGGAAGATGCGCATCGGCACTTCGGACGGTTCCTCGCCCACGAACTTGCGGTAGATCTCGACGATGCCGCCGAGCTTGCGGTCCATGTACTCGCGGCCGAGGTGCGTGAGGTCGAGGTAGACCTGGTTCTGCCCGCCCACGCCCATGCCTTGGTTCACGCAGACGTCGAAGATCTCGCGCGTGGCGATGTCGCGCGGCACGATGTTGCCGTACTTGGGGTACTTCTCCTCGAGGAAGTACCAGCGCTCGGCGTCGGGAA
>JAGWXC010000145.1 GCA_018970045.1 Planctomycetota bacterium
GCCCGCGGCATCGAGGCCAACCTCGGCGAGATGCCCTTCGAGGCCTTCGTCGACGGCATCGTGCGCGAGGCCGAAGCGCGCATGCTGTCAGGTGCGCCGGGCTCGGTCCAGGCGTCGTTCGCCGCGCGGCCAGCCTGATGCCGGCCGAGTCGACGCTCGTCGCGGCGCTCGCACCCGGTCCCCGCACCGGAGGTGTTTCTCCGGCCGCAACCGCCGAATTCACGGCGTCTGCTTGTGCCGGCCCGGATCTTGGGCTAGTGTCCGCGCGACGCCTCGTGGCGTCATTCCCCATGCAGCGGACCATCGACGAATGATGACTTCCCCCACTCGCGTCCTCCCATGAGGCCGTCGCGAGCGAGCATGGACATCCTCCACCCACGCAGTGGAACCCTGACATCAGGTTCGCGGTCGCTGTCAGCGCGCCGTGGCCATCACCGTCCGAGCTGACACCCAGGAGACTCCCATCAGCCAGTTCCCGCCTCGCCGTCCTCCCTTCCAGCGCGACTTCGCCCCCGCCGGCCCGCGCATCAATGACCGCATCCGCATCAGCCCGATCCGCCTGATCGACGAGCACGGCACCATGATCGGCGTCGTCGAGACCGACGAGGCCAAGCGCATGGCGCAGGAGGCGGGCCTCGATCTCGTCGAGATCGCCGCCGACGTGCGCCCGCCGGTCTGCAAGATCATGGACTTCGGCAAGTTCAAGTACGAGCAGGCGAAGACCGAGAAGAAGAACCGCCAGAATTCCAAGGGCGGCGAACTCAAGGAAGTCCGACTCGGCCGCAGCATGAAGATCGGCGTGCATGACGTCGAACTGCGCGTTCGCCAGGCGCGCGCGTTCCTCATCGAAGGCAACAAGGTCCAGATCGTGCAGAGCTTCCGCGGCGCACGCGAACTCGCGCACCGCGAGATCGGCGACCAGCTGATCAAGCAGGTCATCGATGCGCTGCTCGACGTCGCCCGCCTCGACATGGCCCCGCGCATGGCCGGTCGCCGCCAGTCGGCGATCCTCTCGCCCGACCGCACCAAGATCGACACCTACAAGCGCAAGATGGCCGCCGCCGGCCAGAAGATCGAAGCCTCCAAGGAACTCCCGCCGCAGGAACCCGAGGGCGCCGACGACGACGGTCCGGACGACGGCGATCACGCGGAGTGATCCCAGGCTCGCCCCGCGAACCAGACCGCGCCGCCCGGCGCGGTTTTTTCATGCACCCGCTTGCATAGTATGCAACGCGCTGTATATTCATCCACTTCCCATGGCCGCCACCAAGGTCCAACGCCACCGTGCCATCGCGCGTCTGATCGCCGGCGCCGAGTTGCACAGCCAGCATGAACTGCAGCGCGAACTGGCCGCGCAGGGCATCCGCACCACGCAAGCCACGCTCTCGCGTGACCTTGCGGAACTCGGCGTGCTCAAGGGCGCCGGCGGCTATCGGCTGCAGGATGGCGCGCCCGAGCCTTCCGGCGATGCGCTCGATGCCCTTGCACGGCGGCTCCTGGCCGGCGTCGAGCAGGCCGGCAACCTCGTGGTGCTCCACACGCCGCCGGGGCAGGCCAGCGCGCTGGCCGTCCAGCTCGATCGCTCGAGCATGCGTGGGGTCGTCGGCACCATCGCCGGCGATGACTGCGTCTTCGTCGCCACGCGCACGCCCTCGACCGCCAAGGAACTCGTGCGTCGGCTGACCGTCGCTGCCTCGCCCGCCCGCCGCAAGGCCACCGCCTGAGCAGGCGGCTGCGCTTCCACCACCATGACCACGCCCACCCTTTTCGTTGCCGTCGTCGGTGCCGCTGGCTACAGCGGAGCCGAGCTCGTCGCCATGCTCGCGGCACACCCCGAGGTGTCGGTCGTGGGCGTCTATGGCTCGGGCTCGCGCGGGGGCGACGAAGCACTCTCGAGCGTGCATCCGCGCCTGCGCGGCGTAGCGGACCTGCCGATCGAGGCCGGCGAGCCCGCCGTCATCATCGCGTCGGGTGCCAAGGTCGTCTTCCTCTGCACGCCGCACGAGGCAAGCGAGGACCTCGCACCCGCTCTGCTTGAGGCCGGTCTCATCGTGTTCGATCTCTCGGCATCGTTCCGGCTGCGCGATCCCGCGCTGTACCCGGCGCACTACGGCTTCGAGCATCGTCACCCGGAGCTGCTGGCCACCGCGGTCTACGGCCTGGCCGAACTCAGGCACGGCGAGTTGAGCGGCGCGCAGCTCATCGCTGTGCCAGGCTGCTACCCGACCAGCGTCATCCTCCCGGTGCGGCCGCTGGTCGATGCGGGGCTGGTCCTGTCCGGTCGCGTGATCGTCGACAGCAGCAGCGGCGTGAGCGGCGCCGGCCGGACCGCCGCGGTGAAGAGCCTCTTCTGCGAGGTCTCGATGCAACCCTATGGCGTGCTCTCGCACCGCCACCAGCCCGAGATGGCGCAGGAAACCGGCGCAGATGTGCTGTTCACGCCGCACCTGGGCTGTTGGGATCGCGGCATCCTGTCCACGATCCATGCGGACCTCGCGCCGGGCGCCACGGTCCACGCGTGCCGCCAAGCGCTTGCGGATCGCTACGAAGCCAGCGCGTTCGTGCGCGTGATGCCTGAGGGTTCATGGCCCAGCGTGGCTGGCGTCGAGCGGACGAACTTCTGCGACATCGGCGTGGGCGGCTGCGATCGCCGTGGCCACCTGGTCATCACGAGCGCGATCGACAACCTCGTCAAGGGCGCAGCCGGTCAGGCGCTGCAGTGCATGAACCTCCGCTTCGGCTTCCCCGAATCGATGGGCCTGGGCCTCTCGCGTCACGCCGCTGCCAGCACCGATGCCGGAGCCTTGGCGTGAGCACGCCCTTCGTGATCAAGCTCGGCGGCGCGCTCATGGACAGCGCCACCGCACTTTCGGCCATCTGCCGGCAGATCGCCGCCATGCACGCGGCACGGCCCGGCTGCATGGTCGTGGTCCACGGTGGCGGAAAGGCCGTCGACCGCCAGTTGGCGGCGCTCGGCATGCCGACTGAGCGGCGCGATGGCATCCGCATCACACCACCAGATCAGGTGCTGCAGATCAGCGGCGTGCTGAGCGGGCAGGTCAATGCGCAGCTGGTCGCCTGCATGATCGCGGCCGGCGTGCGCGCGTGCGGACTTCGGCTTTCCGATGCTGGTCTTGCGGCATGCACCCGGGCCACGCATCTGGGCTTCGATCCCGGCTGCGTCGGCACCGTCCGGGGCGGTGATCCCATCGGCCTTCGTGCGCTGCTCGGCGTGGGCGTGCTGCCGATCGTCAGCAGCATCGGCACGAGCGCATCGGGCGAACTGCTCAACGTCAACGCCGATGATGCCGCTGCCGCGGTCGCCTCCATCGTCGGTGCGCGCGGCCTGGTCTTCCTCACGGATGTGCCGGGCGTGCTCGACGCAGGCCGCTGCATCATCCCGGAGCTCGATGCCGCGGCCATCGATCGGCTCATCACCGATGGCACGATCACCGGGGGCATGATCCCCAAGGTCCGGGGCGCACTCGAGACCGCCGCCGCCAGCGGCGTCGCCGTCACCATCGCCGGCTGGGCGGATCCTGCCATCCTCTCGAACCTGCTCACCGGTGGCGTTGCCGGAACCCGCATCACCGCACCGTCCACACTGCCCTGCCCATGACCACCCTCACCACCACGCCGGCTCCACGCCGGGCCGCCGCTTCCGCGCATCGCCCGGTCGCCACGCGCCACCTCACCTGTGTGCACGACCTTGCCCAGCACGAGGTCCACGGCCTGCTCGCGCTTGCCGCGCGCATCAAGCGCGATCCGTCGGCGTGGTCCACGGCCTTCCGCGGCATGGCGCTGGCGCTCGCGTTCGAGAAGCCATCGCTGCGCACGCGCGCCTCGTTCGAGGTCGGCTTCCAGCTCATGGGCGGCAGCGTGGTCTTCATGGACCAGCGCGATTCGCCGATCGGCCAGCGCGAGGCGCTGAGCGACTGGGCCCGCAGCATGGAGCGCTGGTTCGATGCCATCGTGGTGCGCACGATGTCGCATGGCACGGTCGAGGCGCTCACCGCCTGGTCCTCGATCCCGGTCGTCAACGCCCTCAGCGATCTCCATCACCCGTGCCAGGCGATGGCTGACCTGCTCACCCTGGCCGAGCGATTCGGCTCGCCGGCCACACCCCACGTGGCGTGGGTCGGCGATGGCAACAACGTCTGTCACTCGCTGATGGAAGGCATCGCGTCCGTCGGCGGCCGGCTCACGGTCATCACGCCTGCAGGATTCGCCCCATCGGCCGACGTCGTGCGCGCGGTGCAGGCCCGCTGCATGCGCTCCGGTGCAGCGATCCGGTTCACGCACGACCTCGATGCGGTGTCGGGCGCCAACGCCATCTACACCGACACCTGGATCAGCATGGGCGAGGCCGATGCCGAACCCAAGCGCGCTGCGCTGCGGCCGTACCAGGTGAACGCCGCGCTCATGGCCGAGGCGGCACCCGGTGCGGCGTTCATGCACTGCCTGCCTGCCCATCGCGGCGAGGAAGTCACCCACGACGTGATCGATGCCCCGACCTCAGTCGTCTTCGACCAAGCCGAGAACCGCATGCACGTGCAGTGCGCGATCCTGCTGGCGCTCCTGCGCCCCGACCTCGTCGAACTGCCCACCACCTTCGTGCCGGGCGACGTCGCCGCCTGAACCGTTTCCCAACCGACCGCCATTCCCGACCCGTACCTTCCAAGGAAAGCACCAACCATGCCCACCTCACCCACCAAGATCGCCGTCGCCTACTCCGGTGGCCTCGACACCAGCTGCATCATTCCCTGGCTCCGTGAGCACTACGACGCCGACGTCGTCGCCGTGGTGGCCGATGTCGGCCAGGGCGATCGCGAGCTCGACGGGATCGAACAGAAGGCCCGCTCCACCGGCGCATGCGAGTGCGTGGTCATGGACCTCAAGCAGGAGTTCCTCGAGGAGTTCGCCTTCCCCATGGCGATCATGGGCTCGGTCTACGAAGGCCGGTACCTCATGGGCACGAGCATCGCCCGCCCGTGCATCGCCCGCGCACAGGTCACCGCCGCGCTGCAGACCGGCTGCGATGCGCTCGCCCACGGCTGCACCGGCAAGGGCAACGACCAGGTCCGCTTCGAGAGCACCTATGCGGCGCTGGCCCCGCAGCTGGCGGTGATCGCGCCCTGGCGCCTGCCGACCTGGAACCTCCGTTCGCGCGAGGCCATGCTCGACTACCTCGCCGTGCGCAACATCCCCTGCGCCGCGAGCAAGGAAAAGCTGTACTCGCGCGATGCCAACCTCTGGCACATCTCGCACGAGGGCGGCGACCTCGAGGACCCGTGGAAGGCTCCGCCGGAAGACGTGTGGATGCTCACGACGAGCCCCGCACAAGCCCCCGACCAGCACCAGGACGTGACGATCTCGTTCAAGGGCGGCTTCCCCACCGCGGTCGATGGACGCACGATGGACAGCGTCAGCATCATGAACACGCTCAACGCGATCGCGGGTCGCCACGGCGTCGGTCGCATCGATCTCGTCGAGAACCGTCTGGTCGGCATGAAGAGCCGCGGCGCCTACGAGACCCCGGGCGGCACGATCCTCATGGAAGCGCTGCGTGGCCTCGAGCAGCTCGTGCTCGACCGCGACACGCTGCACTGGAAGCAGCGCCTGGCGCTGGAGTTCGGCGATCACGTCTACAACGGCACCTGGTTCACGCCGGTTCGTGCAGCCATGTGGGCGGCCGCACAGTCCGTGGCGCAGGTCATGGACGGCGATGTCGTCGTGCGCTGCTACAAGGGCACCGCCGCGGCCGTCCGCCGTCGCAGTCCCAACAGCCTCTTCAGCCAGAACTTCGCGACCTTCGGCCAGGACGAGGTCTACGACCACAAGGATGCCGATGGCTTCATCCGGCTCTTCAGCCTGCCGTCGCGCATCCGCGCCCTGAAGCAGAACATCGCCACGCAGGACCTGGCCCGATGACCGCGCTCTGGGCCGGCCGCGCCAGCGGCGAGGTGGATCCGCTCTTCAAGCGCTTCAACGACAGCCTGCCGTTCGATCGCCGGCTCGTGCGCGAGGACATCGAGGGCAGCATTGCGTGGGCCCGTGCGCTCAAGCATGCGGGTGTTCTCGACGCGACCGAGCTCACGCGCGTGACCGAGGGCCTCGAGGCCGTC
>JAGWXC010000146.1 GCA_018970045.1 Planctomycetota bacterium
CGCGCGAGCACGCTGCCGATCGGGATCCCGCCCTCGCTCCAGCCCTTCTCGGCCTGCTCGATGGCGGCATCCATCAGTCGCAGCGCAGTCGTTCGATCGATCGTCATGGGGTGCTCCTGGTCGGCGGCGAGCCGACTGATCGGTACCGTAGTGCTCGATGCGCGCCGCCGCCATGTCGCTTGCCGCACTCCTCGTCGGCCTGCCGTGCAACGGCCGGGCCGGCGATCACGGAGCACCGCCGGATGCAGTGCCACGATGGACCGCCGCCACGACCTGCACCGGACCGTTTCCACCGGGCATGCGCCTGAACGATCTCCAAATCGTCGGCACGCACAACTCGTATCACGTGGCTCCGCCGACGGGCCTCTACACGCTCTTTGCCGAGCGGGCCCGCGCCTGGCAGTACACGCACGCCCCGTTGCCGAAGCAGCTCAGCGACCAGAACATCCGCGCGCTCGAACTCGATGTGCACCATGACCCGCAGGGCGGCCTGTTCCGCAACCCGCTCCTTGGCCACGGTGCTTCGGCGCTGCTGAAACAGCCCGGTTTCAAGGTCTTCCACGTTCCCTCGGTCGATCAAGGCACTCGGTGCGTGCTCCTGAAGGATGCACTGGCGCAGGTCGCGGCGTGGAGCTGCGAGCACGCCGGCCACGTGCCGATCCTGATCCAGCTCGAACTCAAGGAGTCGGGCTACGAAGGTCCTGGCGGCTACCGCATCGACCCGCCACCGCCCTTCGATGCCGCTGCGCTCGATGCACTCGATGCCGTGATCCGCGACACGATCGGTACCGACCGACTCATCACGCCCGATCTCGTGCGCGGCGATGCGGCCACGCTCGAAGCGGCCGTGACCACGCGTGGGTGGCCCGAACTCACTCAAGCGGCGGGTCGGGTGATGATCATCCTCGAGTGCGGCGCTCGGGCGCGCACGACCTATCTCGACGGCCGACCGAGCGCGCAGGGCCGCGCCTGCTTCATCAACGCCCCCGTCGGCACGCCTGCCGCGGCGTATCTCGTGGTGAACGATCCGGTCGGCCAAGGCGGGCGGATCAAGGAGCTGGTGCGCCGCGGCTACATGGTGCGCACGCGGGCCGACACCGACCTGCGGGAGATCCGTGCGAACTCGACCGCGCGGCGCGATGCTGCGTTCGCCAGCGGTGCCAACGTGATCAGCACCGACGCTCCCGTCCCGTGCAGCGACCTCGGCAGCGCCTACGTGTGCGGTCTTCCGGAAGGTGGATGCTGGCGACGCTCACCCGTGGCGCCGGACCGCGGGGTTCATGGTGCGCCTCCCGCTGCCGCACCTCCTGCCGCGCCCGCTGCCGGCCCCTGATATCACTGGCTTCACCGAAGACACCGATCACACCCCAGCATGGAGTCACCATGAGCACATCGCCTGCGCCGAGCGCCTCTGACGTCATGACCGTTCCTGTCCACCATGGCATGTTCTGCTGGTTCGAGCACCACAGCGCATCGCCTGAGCGCGCCGTCGAGTACTGGACAGCCCTGGTGGGCGGCGAGCATGCCGCCGTGCCACTGCCCTGCGGGAACACGATGCATCTGATGAACGCGGGACAGCACCACCGCTGGTCGCTGCGTGCGCTTGCAGGGTGCCCGGCGCTCCTCATCGAGCGCGGACCGCACTGGCTGCCCTTCGTGGCGGTCGATGACACCGACGCTGCCCATGCGCGCGCACTGGAACTCGGCGCGCGCAGCGTGGCTGCGCCGCACGACAACGGCATGGGGCGCGGAGCGATCATCGAGGATCCGCTGGGCGCAGCGCTTGGACTCTTCACCGCTGCGCCCGGCGCGACCGATGGCGTGAATCCGCACGGCCACGGCTTCATGTGCTGGTGCGAACTGGTCACGCCGGATCCGAAGGCAAGCGCGGCCTTCCTCGCGCACGTCTTGGGGTGGACCTCCACCGAGCAAGACATGGGCGCGTTCACGGTCACGATCGCCAGTGCGAACGGACATCCCGTCGCCAGCCTCTGGATGCAGTGCGCCGATGATGCGCACCCGTGGAAGCGCGCACGTTGGTACCCGTACGTGCAGGTCAACGCGATCGAGCCCGCCGCCGCGCAGGCGAAGGCACTCGGTGCAACGCTTCCATGCGACATCATGCCCATCCCGGGCGTAGGTCGATGGCAACCCACGTACGACCCGACCGGCTGTGAAACCGCTCTGCTGGAACCTTCGCACTGCGCGCCGAAGGGCTCTTGATTTCACATCGCGCTGAAATCGCTGGGAATCCCGCCGTTCAGGCTCGTGCTTTTCTTCACAAACCACTGATTCCAGCGTGAAATCGCGTCTTCACGGAGTGAACGACGGTTTTTGACGCGATTTTTATCGGTTGGGTCCGATCTGCACCGATCCAACCCCTGCAGCCAAGGAAGGCGCACGGTGCGCGGGCTGCACTCTCACCAACTGCACAGGAGGCAGTCACATGAAGGCGTTCGACACTCTCAAGAACTGGACCAGCGAATTCATCGACATCGCGATGCTGTTCATCGCCGTGGGCGTGCTCGCCCAGATCATCTTCGGCAAGACGAACACGTGGTTCTTCGGTGGCATCACCGACAACCTCATGAGCTTCATCTCGGGCTTCGGCAACAACGGCCTCGTCGGCCTGATCGCGCTGATGGTCATCCTGGCCGTCTTCAGCAAGCGCTCGACGACCTGAGTTCCGGTCCTTTCTCCTTCGAATCACAGGCGACTCGGTCGGGCCCCTGCCCGACCGTTCGCTTTTTTGCCGATCGCCGTTCGCGCGTAGGATCCCGCACGATCCAACAAGGAACCACCATGACCACCCGCACCGCCATCGTGTCCCTCGTCGCCCTCGCCCTTGCCTGTGTGCCAACGATGGCACAGTCCGAGGGCAGCCCCGGCACCCCGGCCGGTGATACCAGCGGTGGCCGTCTCGCAGCCGGCAGCAAGGCCCCTGCGCTGAGCGTGGACGAGATCATCAAGGGCAAGCCTGTCGAGGGCCTGCAGGAGGGCACCGCCTACGTCGTCGAGTTCTGGGCGACCTGGTGCCCGCCGTGCGTGGCGAGCATCCCCCACCTGACCAAGCTCCAGAAGAAGCACAAGAACATCGTGGTCCTGGGCGTCGCCGGATCGGAGCGCTCCGGCAAGGAGCCGCTCGAGGCGTTCGTGAAGAAGCAGGGCTCGAAGATGGCCTACACCGTCGCCTACGACAGCGACCGCTCGATGTCCGCCGCGTGGATGATGCCGGCCGGCCAGAACGGCATCCCCTGCGCCTTCATCGTCGACACCAAGGGCATGATCAGCTGGATCGGCAACCCGCACGCCAAGGATTTCGATGCCGAGGTGGCCAAGGTCGCCAAGGGCAGCAAGCTCCCCAAGTCGGCCAAGGGCGGATCCAAGGAGGACGGCGAGGCCGACGACGCCGCCAAGACCGATGACAAGACCGACGACGCACCGAAGGGTGACGATGCGCCCAAGGGCGCTTCGGGTTCCGACGGCGCGAAGACCGGTGACTGATCGCTTGCGCGTTTGGCACCGCGCGGCGAACATCCGCGCATGACGATCCATCGCGCGCTTCTCCTCTGCATCGCTTCGTTCCTCGCCTGCGTTCTGCCCGCGTGCCAGTCGGCACCCACGGCCGAGGAACGCTCGGCCGACCGTTCGAAGATCGATGCCGAGCGTGAGGTGGTGCTGCAGAAGTTGTACGCGATCTATCCCGATGCCAAGAAGCAGATGGACGAGGCCTACGGCTCCGCCGTCTTCTCGGGCACCAACATCTTCGTGATCTTCGGCGGCGGTTCGGGCGCCAAGGGCGTGGCGATCGACAAGGCCGGCAAGAAGACGTACATGTCGATGAGCGAAGCGAGCGCGGGGCTCGGCGTTGGCGCCAAGGGGTTCTACATCGTCTGCCTGTTCAACAACGACCTGGACTACCGCAACTTCACTGAGAAGGGCTGGAGCTTCAACGCGCGTGCGGATGCGGCGGCCAAGGGCGATGGCGGCGGCGAGGCGGGCAATGCCGCCAACACCAGTGGCGTGTGGAAGTACTACGAGATCACCAAGGATGGCGTGCTGCTGCAGGCTGCCGTGGGTGTCCGAAAGTTCTGGCCCGAGAAGTACCTCAACGACTGAACGACGCAGGTGTAGCCTGCACCCGTGCCAGTTGCACCGACCATCCGGGTCCACGTCGCGTGGGGCGATCGATCTCGATCGGTCCTGCTGACCCCCGGCCAGTCGGCCGTGATCGGTCGTGACACGACCTCGACCATCTGCATCCCGGTCGCCACGGTTTCGCGCCAGCACGTCCGTCTGGACTGCCACGAGCATGAGTGGCGCGTGACGGACCTGGGCAGCCGTGCCGGCACGCGTCGCCAGGGTCTTCCGCTTCCTGCCCAGGCTCCGGTGGTGCTGTTCGATGGCGACCAGCTCGCGCTCGGCCCGGGCGTCATGGCCGTGATCGAGTTCGCGGCACCGGCAGGTGCCACGATGCTGCGCACGCTCGATGACAGCGGCGAGAGTCCAGCAAGCATTTCGGCCGCGAATCCCGCGGAACTCCTTGAGCACGTGCTGAAAGCCTCGCGTGCGATTGGGCAGGCGTCGACCGAGCGCGACATCTGGCTCAACGCCGCCCGCGCACTCGCCGAAGCCCGCGGGCTGGGCATCGCGACGGCGGCCGCGATCCAGGCGCGGGACGCCGCGAACGTCAGCGTGCTGGCGCACCACGGCAACCGCGACGCCACCTTCAGCCGCCGCGCGATCGAGCAATCCCTGCGTGCGCCCGATGAGACCGCGATCTTCGAGCGCTCCGCCGAAGGGGCGGTCGGTGCCACCCTGATGAGCGATTCGGAGTTCGTGGCCTGCCATGCCACGACGCTGGCGAGCGACGAGGGCACCAACCTGCTCTATGCGGAAGGCCGTCACTCACTCGGCTCGGCCCGCACGCACTTCGCGCATTTCGTGGGGATCGTCGCGCAGCTGGCGTCGCAGGCGGTCATGCAGTTGCGTCGCGCGCGCTTCAGCCGGTATGTCTCGCCGAGCATCGCGGCGCTGCTGGCGCGCGAAGGCACCGACACGCTCGAGCAGGTTCCGCAATGGCACCAGGCCTCGTGCCTCTTCCTGGACATGCAGGGCTTCAGCTCGCTGGTCGACGTGCCCAACGATCAGGTCGGCGCCGTGCACCAGCGCATGCGCGGCTACATGGACGAGCTCACGAAGGCGATCTTCGACGAGCAGGGCATGGTGGTCGAATTCACCGGCGACGGCGTCTTCGCAGCCTTCGGCGTGCCCACCGCGCACGATGACCACATCGCAGCCTCGATCCGCGCAGCGTTGGTCGCCAAGCGCATCGTGCCTGATTCGCGACTGGGCCTCGATGCAGGTGCATGCCTCTTCGGCCCGATGGGCGCGCGCCTGCACGCCAAGCTCGGGCTCTTCGGCACCGTGGTGAATCGCGCGAGCCGGCTCGAGCAGCTCGGCCGTGCCGAGCGCATGGAAGCCGGCATCCTCTGCACGCGCGCCATCGCCGCCAACGCCGGTGCGCAGGATGCGGCGCAGTTCCTGCGCGTGGGCATGGTCGTGCCCAAGGGCCTGCAGGATGCCGTCGAGGTCTTCGAGCCCGTGCCCCTGGGCACGCTGCCCGACGACAAGGCCAACACGCTCGCCGCGCTCTCCATGCAGCTTGAAGAGGCCCGCGACACGATGGCGCTGCTGGCCGTGGCGCACTCCGCGCAGCAGATGGCCGGCGTGCACCGCCGCTTCGCATGGCTCGCCCGCACGACCACCACAATGCTGCAGAATCCCGGCGCCTGGGACGGCATGCACCGCCCCGGCAAGTGAGTCGGCATCAGGCCGGCATGCTGATCGACATTCAGCCCGGCATGGCGGAGCGCACGAGCGCGGCCACGCGCTGCGCAAGCCCCGCGCGCGGCACCTGCTCGACAGGCTGATCGCCCACGAGCACCATCGCGCGCTCGGCCGCCCACGCAAGGTCATTCGCGACGATCGCCTCGGCGTGCGAGTGGTGCATGCTCGCGCGCGCGATCGTCTCGAGTTCCGCATCGGTCCGGCCGACCGTGAGCTTGAACTTGACCAGCATTCCCGTGAA
>JAGWXC010000147.1 GCA_018970045.1 Planctomycetota bacterium
CGGACGCACAATGCCTGAACAGCCCTGACCTTGCGCGCGTATGGACTGCTGGCGATGGGGGCCGAACGCCCTGACCGAGTCCACTCGATCCGAGTCCGGCCCTTGATCCGCCTCGTTTCTTCGTCTTCTTTCTCCTCCTGGATCGCGCCGTGATGTCTCCGCACGGCGCACGCCCGCCGCAGCAGTCACCGAGCCCACCGCGCAGCGGCTCGCCTGATGCGGCGGTGTCGTCTGCAGGGTGGTCGCGCACACCCGCATTACGATGCGCGGCCCATGCGACCCGAGAGCCTTTCGTTCCTCACCCGACTGCTTGAAACGCCTACGCCCAGCGGGTTCGAAGGCCCCGGCCAGCGACTCTGGATGGAGTACGTCAAGCCGTTCGCCGACCGCGTCTGGAGCGATGCCCACGGCAACTGCTTCGCGGCGATCGAGCCAGCCGGTGCCTCGCGGACGCTGGCGATCTGCGGTCACTGCGACGAGATCGGCCTGATGGTGAACCATGTCGATGCGCAGGGCTTCGTGTACTGCCGTGCGATCGGCGGGATCGATGCCGGCAGCATCGTGGGCAAGCGCATCCGCTTCCAGAGCAGCGTGCCGGGCGTGACCGAGCCAGTGACGGGTTTGATCGGTGCCACGGCCATCCACCTGCAGGACAAGTCATCCGAGGGCAAGGTGCGCAAGCTGCACGAGCTCTTCATCGACATCGGCGCGAAGGACCAGGCCTCGGCGCTCGCTCGCCTGAACATCGGCGACCCGGGCGTGTTCGCTGATGGTCCCATGGCCATGGGCGACGGCTTGCTCGTGGCTCGCGCACTCGACAACCGCATCGGCATCTTCGCAGCAGCGGAATCGCTGCGGCTCGTGCACGCCGAGCGAAGCAGGCTCAAGGTCCGCGTGGTCGCGGTCAGCACGGTGCAGGAGGAAGTCGGCCTGCACGGCGCAGCCATGATCGCGCAGAGCCTGGCCCCCGATCTGGCATTCGTGACCGATGTCGGCCATGCGACCGACAGCCCCGGGATCAGCCATGCGCAGCACGGCCACTTCAAGCTCGGTGGCGGCCCCAAGCTCGCCGTGGGCCTGCCGGTCCATGCCGCCTGCACGCGCATGCTCGCGGAATCGGCCGTCGCCCAGAGCATCACGGTGCAGCGCTCGGCCACGGCCGGCCGCAGCGGCACGGATACCGACGCCATCTTCACGCGCAACGGCGGCATTCCCTGCGGGCTGCTGAGCCTCCCGATCCGCTACATGCACACCACGGTCGAGCTCTGCGCGCTCAAGGATCTGGAGCAGATCGGGCAGGTCTTCGCCGGCGCCGCGCTCGCGATGACCGGCAGCGAATCCCTGCAGGCCATCGGCCCTGCCTGAACGGATCGATCGCTAGCATCGCACGCCCATGCTCACCTTCCTGCGCCAGTTCTTCCGGGACGCCAGGAACACCGGCTCGATCATGCCGTCGTCGCCGGCGCTCGCCCGCGCGATGGTGCACGGCATCGCCACGGGGGCGCCGCAGCGATGGCTCGAGGTCGGGCCGGGGACGGGCCCCTTCACGCGCGCCCTGCTGGCTGCCAAGCGCCCCGGCGATCGGCTCGTGATCGTGGAGCTGTCGAAGGAGTTCTGCGTCAGGCTCGAGGCCGACATCCTCCAGCCGTGGAGGCAGGCCAATCCGAAGCAGGCTGCCGAAGTCGTCCTGATCAACGCCCCAATCGAAGAGGCGAGGCTCGAGCCCGGGTTCGACCACGTCGTCTGCGGGCTGCCCTTCAACAACTTCCCGCCGGAACTTGTCGAGCAGATCATGGTGCAGCTGCGCGCGCTCATCCGTCCCGCGGGCTCCTTGCGCTACTTCGCCTACGTCGGTGCACGCACGTTGCGCGATGGTCGCGGAGCGCTGCGTGGCGATGCCCCGCTGGCTGCGATCGAGGATCGCGTCCTGGCTGGCTGTGCGCGCACGAGCGACGTGGTCATGGCCAACATCCCCCCGGCCAAGGCCACGACCGTCCTCCTGCCCTCCTGAACCCACCACACCATGGCACGCATCAACGAGCACTTCCTCAAGCTGTCGGCCGGCTACCTGTTCCCCGAGATCGCACGGCGCGTGCAGGGCTTCGCCGCGGCCCATCCAGCGCTCGCGCCACGGATCATCCGCTGCGGCATCGGCGACGTGACCGAGCCGCTTCCGCAGGCCGTGATCAAGGCGCTGCATGCCGCCGTCGATGACCTGGCGACGCACGAGCGCTTCAAGGGCTACGGACCGGCGACCGGCCACGAGTTCGTGCGCACGGCGATCGCCCATGGCGACTTCCGTTCGCGCGGCATCGAGATCGCCGACGACGAGATCTTCCTCAGCGACGGCTCCAAGCCTGATGCGAGCGCTGCACTCGAGATCCTCGGCAGTGGCAATCGGATTGCGGTGCCCGATCCGGTCTATCCCGTGTACGTCGACACGAACGTGATGGCCGGCAACACCGGCCCGGCGCTCGAGGGCGGTCGCTACCAAGGGCTCGCCTACCTCCCCGGCACGCCCGCCAACGGCTTCGTCGCCGAACCACCGAGCGAAGCCGTGGACGTGGCCTATCTGTGCTTCCCCAACAACCCGACCGGTGCGGTGGCCACGCGTGCGCAGCTCGAGGCGTGGGTCGCGTACGCGCACCGCCACGGCACGATCCTGCTCTTTGACGCGGCCTACGAGGCCTACGTGCGCGATCCAGCGGTGCCGCGCTCGATCTACGAGATCCCCGGCGCGCGCGAGGTCGCGATGGAGTTCCGGAGCTTCTCGAAGAACGGCGGCTTCACGGGCCTGCGCTGTGGCTACACGGTCTGCCCGAAGTCACTGATGGGTACGACCTCCACCGGTGAGCGCGTGCCGCTGCATCGGCTCTGGTCGCGGCGTTGGGCCACCTGCAGCAACGGGGTCTCGTGGCCGGTGCAGTGTGCGGCCGCGGCGCTCTACACCGACGAGGGGCAGCGGGAAGTGAAGTCGCTGACCGACTTCTATCTGGCCAACGCCGCGCTGCTGCGTACGGCGGTCCAAGGGCTCGGGCTGCGGTGCTGGGGCGGCACGAACGCCCCGTACGTCTGGGCCGAGTGCCCAGAGGGCCTGCTCTCGTGGCAAGCGTTCGATCTCCTGCTCGAGAAGGCGCAGGTCGTCATCACGCCAGGCGCGGGCTTTGGTTCCTGCGGCGAGGGCTTCTTCAGGATCAGCGCCTTCAACAGCCGCGCGAACATCCACGAGACCTGCGAGCGGCTCGCCGTGCTGGCGGGATGATGCGGCTGGGCCGAGGCCCGACCGTCACGGATCGATGATGTAGGGACCGACCTCGTACGGGTGGTCGTCGACGCTGATGCGGATGTTGCCGTCGACGGTGCGCAGGAGCACGCGATTGCGCCCGCCGTTGAGCATGGACACGACCGAGTCGTGATCGCTGAACTGGCCCGGCAGGTCCTTCCACTCACCCTTGGCGATGCTCGTCTTCACGGTGCCCCGCACCGTCGCCAGGTCGAAGGTGCCGGCCGAACGCTCGGGAAGGCGCAGATCGATGTCCCCGTCCTCGTTGATGACGCGGCAGTCGGCCGAGAACGGGAAATCCGTGAGGATGCGCACATCGCCGCCGCCGCCATCGATCTCGATGCGGTCGCGACTGCCGTAGACCCACACGTGGCCACGCGTGGTCTTGATGCGCACGGCGCCCAGGCGCGGAACCTTGAGGTCAACGTCGACGCGCTGGTACCAGGGCTCTGCATGGCCCGTGATGCCCGTGATGCGCATGAGCGTGCGCTCGGCCGAGGGCTGCGTGACCGACAGGTCCTGACGGATCTGGCCGATCGACGCTTCGGCTTCGTCATTGCGGCCGATCCCATGCACGGCCTTGCGCGTGACCGTGAGTTCGGCGTACTCGGCATCGTCTTCGGTCGCTTCGATCGTCACGTCACCGGCGAAGAGTTCGATCTCGACATCGACGACGGGCCCCACCTTGACCTCGGTGGTCTCGCGCGACGAGGCGCCGCCGGCGAACCCTGCACGCCAGACATCGACCACGTCACGCTGGATGCCCGGCGGCGGATGCGCCGTTTCGCATGCTGCGAGCAGGGCCACGGCCAGCGAGAGGAAAGCGAGCGATCGCATGGCGGCGAGTGTATCGGTGCACCGATCACGCGCGCGTAGGATGGCCTCATGCTCCACATGGTCCTGGCCAGCGCGTGCATGTTGCAGGTCCCTCCACGCCGCGTCGATCCGCCGATGCCGCAGCCGGCACCAAGCGATGTGCCGATGGGACTGCCGAAGCCGGCGACGGAGCCGCCTGCGAGTTCACCGACCAGTGCGCCAGCGAGCGACTCGACGAGCGATGCATCGCCCGCACCAGACGCTGCGGCGGCAGCCAGCGCCGGCCCCGCGCGCGACTACGTCATTGATGGCGCGAAGCCGATCCTGCGTGCACGGCCCGTCGCGCCGACCGAGCCGCCGGCCAAGCCGGATCGACTGCGCGTTCGCGTTCCCGGCGACAAGGTCGACCTGCTTGCGGCAGGTGCGCCAAACGGGCGGATCCTGGTCTTCTTCGTCGCCGAAGGCTCACGCATCGATGGCGATCCGGTGGAGGCGCCGTTCTTCGAGGATCCGCAGCCGATTGCGGGGATCGACGTGAAGGACCTCGCCGCAGGCGTACCGGTCGAGATCGGCGAAGGCACCGCGTGGTACCCCTACTCAATGAGCGAGTTCGACGGCACCTTCCGAGTGCAGGCCGTGCTCGACCGCGACACGACGGTGCGCGGGCACATGGGCCCTGGCAACCTGATGGGCCGACCCACCACGGTCACGCTGTCGCGCACGGTCGAGGATGACCTCACGCTGGAGCTCGATGCACTCGTCCCGCAGGAGGCGATGCCCGAAGGGCAGATCGGCGAGGACCCCGATCGACCGCAGCTGGTCTGGGTCAACGTGCCGAGCACGCTGGTCTCCACACGCGGCGTGCCGGCCGTGCACCGTGCAGGCGTCATTCTGCCGCCGGGCTATCACGACACCGCACATCCACGGCGCATCTGGCCGACGATCTACGTGATCCCGGGCTTCGGTGGCAGGCATCTGGGTGCTGCGTCGCTCATGAAGGTGGTGCACAGCGAGATCGGCGAGGCGGCGCTGCCGCCCGCGGTCTGGGTGGTGCTCGATCCCGATGGCCCGCTCGGCCATCATGGCTTCGTCGACTCGGTGGCCAATGGCCCGCGAGGCACCGCGCTGGCGACCGAGCTGGTGCCGTGGCTCGAAGAGCGATTCCGGCTTGACGCGCGCCCGCAGGGCAGGCTCGTGACCGGTCACTCGAGCGGTGGCTGGAGCAGCCTGTGGCTCGCGCTGACCTACCCCGAGACCTTTGGTGCATGCTTCTCCAGCGCACCGGATCCGATCGACTTCTCGGCGTTCCAGACGGTGGACCTGTACGCCGACCCCAATGCATACGTGGATGCCGCGGGCGCCGAGTTCCCCAGCTTCCGCGAGCCGATGCGCGATGCGTTCGACCGCGTGTGCATGAACAACCGCGACGAGATCATGATGGAGTGGGTGCTCTCGCCCGCAGGCCTGAGCGGCGAGCAGTGGGATGCGTGGTGCGCGATGTGGAGCCCCATCGATTCCATCACCGGTCATCCGCGTCGGCTCGTGGATGCCACGACCGGCACCATCGATCCGGTGGTGGTCGAGGCGTGGTCCACCTATGACCTCGCCCGACGATTGCGGCGTGATCCGGAGTCCATGGTGCCCCTGTGGCGCGAGCGCGTGCACCTGGTGTGCGGGGATCGCGACAACTTCTACCTCGAGCGTGCGGTCGAACGCGTGCGGGTGACGCTGTCCGAACTTCCGGGAGCGGGCGCGCCCGCTGACGCGGCCGTGGTGCCGGGCTACGTGGAGCTGCTGCAGCGTGCGGACCATGGGACCGCGAGCGCGCTCTCGAGCCTGCGCTTCTATCCGGAAATGCGACGATGGATCGAATC
>JAGWXC010000148.1 GCA_018970045.1 Planctomycetota bacterium
TGAGCGGCGCGCGCCGGGGGGAATGCCTCGTCAAGGACTCGAACCTTGGACCCGCTGATTAAGAGTCAGCTGCTCTACCAACTGAGCTAACGAGGCGTTGGGGCGGGAAGTATAGGAACTGCCCGCCCCGTTGGCAACTCATGCACGCGCTCAGGCCTCGGCCTTCTGGCGGGCACCGCAGCACTTGCCGTACTTCTTGCCGCTGCCGCAGGGGCAAGGCTCGTTGCGGCCGACGATCGCAGCGCCGTCGACGGGCTTGCGCGGCACGGCAGGGAGCGGCGCCGATGGTGCCTGAGGCGCGGGATCCTGCACGCCCGCATCGCTCGACGTCGGCGTCGCCTGTGAGGGCCGCGGCATGGCGAGCTGCAATCGGCCCTTGAAGACCAGATCCGTGACCCGGTCCCGGGCCGCGAGCTCCATCTCCGCATAGAGCCTGCTCGACTCACGCTTGAACTCGATGCGCGGGTCCTTCTGGCTGAAGCTGCGGAAGCCGATCGAATCGCGCAGCTGGTCCATGGCGTGCAGGTGGTCCTTCCACGTTGCATCCAGCACCTGCACGAGCACCATCTGCTCGAAGTTCGTCAACTCCTCGCGGTGCTTGGGATCGGTCGATGCACGCTCGCGCGCGATGGCGACGAGGCGCTCTCGGATCTCGCGAGGATCACCGGACGGGAGCGTGGACGGTGTCCAGTCCACGCCATGGCGATCGCGCGCCCAGGTGCAGAAGAGTTCGAGCGCCTCAGGATGCTGCGCCGCGAGCATGGCGCCCGTGCGCTCGACCCAGGCATCGATCGCGAAACTCACCTCGCGATCGGCATAGATCGAACGGGCCAGGCGCTGCAGGGTCGCCGTGACCTCCTTGGGATCGGGTGATGCACCAAGATCGGTCACCGTCACGGGGCGGTTCCACTTCGCGCTGCACCAGCGTGCCAGCTCGGAGCGGCTCCAGTCGCCTGCAACCATGGGTTCGAGCGCAGCCGTGTCGATCGCATCGAACCGGGCGCGCATGGCGGTCTCGAGCTCCGCACGGACCTCGCGCCGGCCACCCTTGAGCGAGGCATCCGTGAGTTCGCAGCCCCAGCTCTTCTGTGCCCATTCGCGCAGGAGCGCGGGATCAAGGTGCTCCGCGTCCTCGTCGGGCAGGAACTCGTTGAGGGCGGTGTCGATCGAGGCGAGGGCCTCTTCGTGCGTGTCGGTCCGGACCGCGCGGAGCATGCCGTCGCGGTCCTTGCCGCGGAAGCGCTCCGCCTCGACGTGGACGCCGTAGTGCTCCCAGACCCACTCGCTCACGCATCGGGGTGCGTGCAGGGGATCGAGGTACGTGGCCACAGCATCCGTGACCGATGCATCGATCGATTCGAGCACGATCGATCGCAGGTCCTTGCCTTCGAGGATGCGTTGCCGGAGGCCGTAGAACTTCCCGCGCTGGACGTTCAGCGGCTCGTCGTACTCCAGGATGCTCTTGCGCATCTGGAAGTTGCGTTCCTCGACCTTCTTCTGGGCACGGGCGACGGCCCGAGTGAGCATCGGTGCCTCGATCGCGTCGCCCTCGCGCATGCCCAGCACGCTCAAGGCCCGCAGCGTCGCCGGGCCGGCGAACATCTTCATGAGGTCGTCCTCGAGCGAGAGCAGGAAGCGGCTCGAGCCGGCATCACCCTGTCGGCCCGCGCGGCCGCGCAGCTGGTTGTCGATGCGGCGGCTCTCGTGGCGCTCGGTGCCGATGATGTGGAGTCCGCCCATCGCCTCGACGGTGGCGTGGAAGCCGATCCGGTGGAGCTGGAATGAACCCGTGGCGTCGAGCGCCTTCATGAGCGAAGAGGCCTTGGCCTTGCGGGCATCGCCCTCGGTCATGCCGGCATGCTCGATGGCCCAAGCCCGAAGCGTGCGGAGCCGGACCTCGTCCATGGGGAGCGACGCCGCCTCGGCGCGCTCGACGCCGGCCTGCGTCGCAGCAAGGTGACGCCAGCACAGGTCGAGGACAGCCTCGTCGGTCTGCTCCGCGGTGGCCTCGCGCGGGCAGAGGTTGCGACGCTTCCAGTGCTCGATCAGGTCGGCGCGCGCGATGCGGCCGAGCTTGATGTCGGTGCCGCGGCCGGCCATGTTCGTGGCGATCATCACGGCCCCGAGCTGGCCTGCGCCAGCGACGATCTCCGCCTCGCGCTCGTGCTGCTTGGCGTTGAGCACTTCGTGCCGGATGCCGTGGCGCTTGCGCAGCTCCGACGCCAGGAACTCGCTCTTCTCCACGCTCGTGGTGCCCACGAGCACAGGCCGGCCGAGGTCGTGATGGCGACGGATCTCCTCGATCACGGCGCTCCACTTGTCCTTCACGCTCACGTAGACCTGGTCATCGCGGTCATCGCGCGCGATCGGCAGGTTGGTGGGGATGCTCACCACGTCGAGCCGGTAGATCTCGTGGAACTCCTCGGCCTCGGTGTCGGCCGTCCCCGTCATCCCGGCACGGTGACGGTAGAGCTTGAAGTAGTTCTGCACCGTGATGGTGGCCATCGTCTGCGTTTCCTGCTTGATGGTCACGCCTTCCTTCGCCTCGACGGCCTGGTGCAGGCCGTCGGACCACTGCCGTCCCACCATCTTGCGGCCGGTGTTCTGGTCGACGATGACCACGCCGAGCTGGCCGGTCTCGTCCTGCGCGATCACGTAGTCGCGGTCGCGCTGGTAGACCGTGTGCGCACGCACCGACTGCTCGAGCAGGTGGGGCATGTCCATGTTCTCGCCGACGTAGAACGAGCCGATCCCGGAGACCCGCTGCGCCTCGGCGATGCCAGCGCTGGTGATCGTGGCGCGCTTCTTGTCGAGCTCGACCTCGTAGTACTGCGCATGCCGGTCGCGTTCGGTCTCGAGGCGCGGGATCGAGCGGCGGGCCTCATCGAGCTTCTTGCGCAGTTCGGGCTTCTGCGACGCATCGCGCACGTTGCGAAGGTCACCCTCGAGGCCAGCGGCCATGGATCGGGCCTTCGACACGGCCTCGTCGGCCTCGTTCCAAGCCTGCTGGCGCTCCACGAGGTGGCGCGCCAGGCGATCGGCCAGGTCGTAGCGGGGCGCCTTGTTGTAGGCCGGGCCGCTGATGATCAGCGGCGTGCGCGCCTCATCGATGAGGATCGAGTCGACCTCGTCGACGATCACGAAGTCGCGCCGCTTCTGGACTTGGTCCTCGGCGCGCTGCTTCATGTTGTCGCGCAGGTAGTCGAAGCCGAATTCCGCCGTGGTGCCGTAGACCACGTCGCATCGGTAGGCAGACTGCTTTCCCTCGGTCGACTGCATGTGGACCGGGTGGATCGCCCCCGCCGTGAGCCCCAGCGCGCGGAAGAAGGGGAACGTCCAATCGCGGTCGCGCTGCACGAGGTAGTCGTTGACCGTCACCACGTGCACCTGGTGTCCGCTGACGGCCGCGAGGTAGCTCGCCAAGGGCGCCACGATCGTCTTGCCTTCACCGGTCTTCATCTCGGCGATCTTGCCCTCGGACAGCACGATGGCACCGATGATCTGCACGTCGAAGGGGCGCGCGCGGAAGGGCGGCTTGGACATCGGGAGCACGGCGCGCACCGCCTCGTACAGCGCGTTCGGCAGGTCCATGGTGACCCACGCTGGCGTCGGGGCGACGCAGCCGAGCAGGTCGCCCTCGGGCGCCGCATCCGGAAGCAGCGCAGCCTGGGCGCGCGCTGCTTCGAGCATGGCGCGAGCCTCGTCTGGCAAGCTCGATGCGTCGAACGCGAGGTCGGGATTCAGGATGTTGCGGATGCCGACGGAGCGGTCCATGGCTTCGCGTGCCACGGCGAAGACCTCGTGCCGGAACGACAGGGGATCCTCGCCCTTGGCGACGCGCGCACGAAACTGAGCCGTGCGCTCGCGCAGCTCCGCATCGGTCAGAGCGCGGATCGAGGGCTCAAGCGCATTCACCTGGTCGACGATGCGCAGGTAGCGCTTGACCATGCGCTGGTTGCGGGTACCGAAGAGCGAACGCATGACGGAGCTGATGACGGGAACGGCCATGATGGGTCCTTTGGGGTGGTCGTGGACCTCGTCGCACGGCGACGGGCTCACGAGTTCGTGATGTTCGGGAAGAGAAAGGCTCGACGCGCGAAGGCACTCAGGCCATCGGCGGAGGCATCGGGCCGCGGCCTTGGTCGACCGAAGCCACCACGCGACCTGCGGTCACGCTGGGGCAGGTGCCGCGTGGAGCGGCCCCGGCAGCGACACTGGAAAGACTCGATGGGCGGGATGGCGCCCGGACCGTGCCTGATCCATCCACGATCACGGCAGCGTCCAGTCGAGCCGCCGCCATGGGCACGGCCCCGCTCGCTGCGGCGAGCGTGAGGACGAGCACCAAGACTTGGATGAGCGCTGCGGTGACCACGGACCCGTAGTGTGGCGCCTGTCGGTCGGTCCTGCAACCGCCCCGGGGGGGTTATGACGCGACCGTCTGGGCCAGGCTCCCGTAGTCCGGACGATCACCAGCCGTTCGGTGGCGGAACTCGGCCTCGATTCGCCCGCGATGCACCACGAAGACGCCGGGCATCTGCAGCGGATCGCCGATGGGCTGACCCGCGCCGTGACCCTTGGCCAACGCATGCGTGCCTCGCCACCACACGATCGGTCCGAACAGCCCAGCGAACGAACCGCGGGTGAGGCCGAACGCTGCATGGATGCGTCGTCGCGGATCGCTCACGCGGTGCCAGTGACCCGCGCCGTGCGCCGCGAGGAAGCCAGCGGCTTCTGTCTCGGTTGCCATGTGCACCACGACGATGCTCACGCCGCGACGGCGGAGCTCCTCCTCGCCACGGACGAGGTCTGCGATCGTTTCACGGCAGAACGTGCAGCCAAAGTGACGAAGGAAGACCACCATCAGTCGCTGGGATCGGCTCAGCTCAATGAGATTCGTTCCGTGCTGGTCCACCGCAATCGCCATGGCCTCGCCCCGGGTCAGCACGGGCAGGTGGGCGTCGTCCTGCGTCGAGGTCCGCCACGCATCGCGCAGCACGAGCCCGAACGGGATCCACCACAGCAGGTCGTTGGTCAGGATGGTCCAGCCGAAGCTCCAGGGGATCTCTCCGCGGCTGGCGCACCAGACAAACCCGATGGGACCGAAGATCTTGCCGAGCAGTCCCACGAGGGTGATCGGCCAGTGGCGGATGGGATCAAGGCTCGCGCACAGGTAGCCCACGCCGAACACCCCGATCACCATGCCGAGGCACTGCCAGATGCCACGGGCCGGCCCCTCGAAGGGCTCCATCCCGGCCAAGCGGGGCATGAGGTCGGGCAGCAGCACCACGACCGCGCCCCAGACAAGGTTGTAGAACCCGGCGGCCAACAGCCAGCGACGATGCCCGATCGAGCTTTGGACAGAGGAAACCACGACATGGCTTCGCTAGGATGGCCCCGTTGGATTCCGGCCCAGTAGCTCAGCGGTCCAGAGCAGTCGACTCATAATCGATACGACCTCGGTTCGAATCCGAGCTGGGCTACTACGCTTGTCACCCATGGAGCGCATGACGCAACGCCTTCAGCACGATCGGGCCGCCGGTCGCGGCAGTCTGATGCCGTTCGTGACCGCCGGCTCGCCATCGCTGCAGGCCACAGTGGCCACGATCCGGACCCTGGATCGGCTGGGTGTCGCGGCCATCGAGGTTGGTTTCCCGTTCAGCGATCCCATCGCGGACGGGCCGGTCATTGCCGCAAGCATGGATCGGGCGCTTCGCTCGGGGACGACCGTCGCTGCCACGATGGAGGCCATCAGGTCCATCCGGCCGCAGATTGGCTGCGGACTCATCGCCATGGTGTCCATGAGCATCGTCCATCGCCACGGCGGGGCTGCGTTTGTTCGCCAGGCCCACGACGCTGGCTTCGATGCCCTGATCGTGCCGGACATGGATGTCGACGCAGCCGATCAGGTGCTTGGGGCGGTTGATCAGCTGGGCATGGGCCTGGCGCTGCTCGTGG